>JAITUO010000163.1 GCA_031286245.1 Coriobacteriales bacterium | reverse complement strand
CGTCAGCGCGGCTGTGGCGAAACCGGGGTTGGCATCCAAATAGATCGGAACAACCAACTCATCGCCAGCAGCATACCCTTCAGCCGGAAGACCATCAATCGGTGTTCCCACACTGATCTCGGCTGTGCCTGGTGGATTGGCAAAAGCAATCACCGGGAGCATGGCAATCGCAAGCAATAAAGCCATGAAAACAGCGGTCGTTTTATACTTGCCTGATATGGTAACTGCTGTCGCTTGATGCTTACCCTGTTTATTACGTATCAACACATCATTCTCCTTATCTGTCGGAATTCCTCATATTCCTTTAAGGTATTTGCATGTAGTCTGATACCCGCCTTTAAGACAGCCTCCTCCCTTGCCGGCTATCAGATTTACTGTCCCTTCCAGCTTTTTTTGGCTTGCTATGCTTATTTCCATTCCGATTGATCTCCCTGTTACCCGGCTCCCGGTTTTCACCGCAGTAAAAAACCTGATTGACGTATGGCAATCGTACCTTACGCCAAATCAGACCTCGGTTTTTCCGTCAGTTAGAATATTCAGACTGGTTTCTCGGCTCCTGTTCGCCTCCTCCAAGCCCTTCACCTCCCTCGGCGAATGAAAAAGCCACAACAGATTGACTGTTGTGGCCGCATTTCCACAGACAGAGCTGTACGGATCACCTTGCCATACAGCAATTCTCCTCCCGAAGGCCTTCTGACTCGCGTGCGTTAGAGGCTTACTCTAGCGGATGTGGACTTCTGCCCTCTCGGAGAGGTGACCCCAATGACCGGTTTTCACCGACGAAACCCTACCCACGCACGCTTACAGCAGCGGTGCGCCCTTTCGGCCTTTGTACACTGACAGACGCAACAGGCCAAGATGGGCTCTGTCCGGGATTCTCACCCGGTTTCCTTGTCTGGTTAATGAAGCATCGTCGATCTGAAAAGCTTCAAAAAAACCACGGGAAGTCTGATTCATTGATGTCATCATAGTGCATAATCTATGCTAGTGCAATAGAAAAATGTCCCTAATCTCCAGCAATATCAAAAAACACCCAGCCGTATTCAGTTCTACAGTCTTGGTGTCTTTTCAGGCTGTCAGCTTCTGTTCCCATGTCACTGCTCACCAACACTTTATTTAACTTGGGGAGAAGACCAGGTCTTCTCCCCAAGTAAGAAAATACTATGTATCCAGCGTTCTCTTGTGTGCTATACACCCGCATATGAATTAAACAGCCTTTCGCATGATCAATAAGACATCGGCCATGGTCAACAGACCATCACCGTCCATGTCTACAGCTGCAAATTGATTCGGTGTCAGCTCGATGCCGTACCCAGCAACAATTTGAGCGACCAGCAAAGCTACATCCATCGAGACATATCCTCTGTTAAACAGGTCACCGGAACCAGGTGCGCCAGTTTCCGGGCCTGGATCATCGGCTGGTACTAAGATGTCTTCTGCAACTGGGACCACAACCGCATCAACTTCGGAGATGCTGGTCGCGGCGTTGACTTGAGCGATGGCTGTGGCGATGGCAGCTTCTAAGGCTGACCAGGACTCGGGGGTATAGTCTGCAGCGACCAAACCTTCAGCTACTGCGTTTATTAGAGTGATCTTGGCCAGCTTGGCCAGGTTCAACTCCAACCCGGGATCAGTGAGGTCTCGAACCCAAACAACAGCGTTGCCGTTGCGATACTCTAAATAACCAGGCTTGGCTACGGTATAAATGCCACTGTCCTTGTTTCGATACGAACTGTTCAGTAAAACATACCGGGTAGGATCACCTATGATCTCACCTTCTACTGTTACCTGGCTTGTTCCGGTGGCATAAACCGCAGCGTAACCACTGGTGTATTCGCTGGCATTAGTCACAGTGGCCTTACCGTTGTTAGCATGTACACCATTGTGGGATCGCTCTGTGCCGACGACATTAAACTCACCACTGCCAGCTGGACTGCTGTCTATCAGCTTGACCTCACCGCTGTTGACAACAAGAGTACCAGTCGTAGAGCTGCCTAGGAGGTTTGAGACATTCAATGTATAACCATTGACGTCGAATGTAATGGTCATGCCGGAGACTGTAATGCTCTGGGTGTAGTCAATGTCAGCCAACAGTTTGATGGTGTCGCTTTCTTTCACTGCTGTCAGGGCATCATACAGGCTGATATATTTAGTATCACCGATTGAGGCAGCAAAACCGGAAGCTGGCGGAATAAAAGACGGGTCTTTTACAAATACGAAAGTACTGCCAGTCTGAGAGTATTGGTACTCCAGATAACCTGGTTTTCTTGCAGAGGGGACTCCGCTGTCCTGGCTCCGATTGGAGCCACTGAGGCTGATATACCTGTCAGGGTCCGCTGTGATCTCACCCTCCACGATCACCTGGCTGGAACCGGAGGCATAAATCACGGCAGAACTGCCAACTGTACTGCTGGCGTTAGTCACAGTAGCTTTGCCGTTTGCAGCATATACCCCATAGCGGGCATAGGAGGTACCCAATACATTGAGCTCTCCCCCACCGGCTGAACTGCTGTCGGTCAACCGCAACTCGCCATTGTTAACATACAAGGCGGCGGTCAGTGACCCGCCTAACAGGTTTTGGACATTTAAAGTGTAACCATTGACATCGATGGTAAAAGCCATACCACTGACTGTTATGCTGTGGTTGTAGTCATTGTCAGCCAACAGCTTGATGGTATCTCCATCTTTGACTGCGGCCAGAGCATCAAATAGAGCCTGATATTCAACCTCACCAATTGAACAGGCAAAACCTGAAGCCGGTGGTGTAAAAGCCAGGTCTTTTACAAAGATGAAATTACTAGCAGATTGGGAGTATTGGTATTCCAGGTAACCAGGCTTCCTGGCAGAGGGGATGCCCTCGTCCTTGCTTCGATTTGAACCACTGAGGTTGACATACCTTTCAGGGTCAGCTGTAATACCGCCTTCCACCGTCACCTGGCAGGAACCGGAGGTATAGATTCCAGCATATGAGCTGCTATAGCTGCTGGCATTAGTTACCGTGGTTTTACCGTTTGTGGTATATACCGCATAACGGGCGTTGATATTGCCGTATGCATTGAGTTCACCGCCACCGGACAAACTACTGTCGATTAACTGTAACTCACCGTTATTGACATGCAGAGCGCCACTGGTTGAACCACCCAGCAGGTTCTGGATATTTAAGGTATAACCGTTGACATCGAAAGCCAGTGTCATACCGTTGACTGAGATGCTATGGTTGTAGTCAATATCAGCCAACAATTTGATGATATCTCCATCTTTGGCCGCTAATAAAGCATCATACAGAGCCACGTAATAGGTATCGCCGATTGAGACCGCATAACCGGAGGCTGGCGGTACAAAATTCAAGTCTTTGACAAAGATGAACGTATTACCTGTCGGAGAGTACTGGTATTCCAGGTAGCCAGGTTTTCTTGCTGATGGGATGCCGCTGTCCTTGCTCCTGTAATAACCTCCCAGAGTGACATACCTGTCATTACCCGCCTTGATCTCTGCTTCCACAATCACCTGACTGGCACCAGAGGCATAAACTCCAGCGTATGAGCTGCTGTAGCTGCTGGCGTTAGTCACAGTAGCTTTACCGTTTGAGGCGTACACTCCATTACGAGCGTTGGCACTGCCATTAGCATTGAGCTCACCGTTACCAGCCGGGCTGCTGTCGGTCAGCTTGACTTCGCCATTATTGACATATAGAGCGCCGGCTGTCGAACCACCGAGCAGGTTTTGGACATTTAATGTATAGCCATTAACATCAAAGGTGAATGCCATGCCGGTGACTGTAATGCTGTGGTTATAGTCAATACTGGCCAATAGCTTGATGATGTCGCCGTCTTTGACAACTGCCAGAGCATCATACAGGCTTCTGTATTGTGTCGTGCCGATCGAACAGGCATACCCGGAAGCCGGCGGTATGAAGGACGGGTCTTTCACGAAGACAAAAGTGCTGCCTGTCAAGGAGATTTGATACTCTAAGTAGCCGGGATACCTGGCAGAAGGGATACCGCTGTTTTTACTCCGGTTGGATCCAGCCAGATTGATATAGCGGTTAGCATCTGCTGTGATACTGCCTTCCACAATCACCTGGCTGGCACCGGAAGCATAGATTGCTGCGTATGAACTGCTGTAGCTTTGGGCGTTGGTCACGGTGACCTTGCCGTTCGTAACGTATACTCCATAGTGAGCATTGGCAGTACCAATCGCATCCAAATAACCAGCACCAGACTCACTGCTGTCAAACAGCCATAACTCACCGTTGTTGACAATCAAGGCACCACCTGCCGAGCTCCCCTGAGAGTTCTGGATTTCCAGAGCATAACCGTTGACATCTAAAAAGACTGATTTTCCAGAAATCGTAATGCTCTGGTAGTATTTGATGTTGGTGTATAACCTGATAGTCTGACCGTCTTGGACGGCGGCAATGGCATCAGTCAGGTCCGCATAACCGACAGTGCCGATAAAGCAGACATTGTCAGCCAGAGTATCGTATACAGCCTCCTCAAGATTTTCTTCGATAACACCGAACAGCCCTGGCTCAGTATCGAGCACAGAGTTGTCATCCGTGGTGCTGGCTTTAAGGTCTATGCTGCCTACGTCCAGGTCCGAGGTGCTGGCTTTAAGGTCCGTGCTGTCTACGTCCAGGTCCGTGGCGCTGGCTTCCAGGTCCGTGGCGTTATTATCCTGGCCTGTAGATGCTGCCATGGCCAGAGCTGGCAATGCTCCCAGTGCCAGCAATAATACCAGCCCTGCCGATATCAACTTCGGTAGCAGATGCAATCCGCCCTTTATCTGTGCATTTTTACGCAACATGATTTTCTCCCTCTCTGATTATTGATTGGCTTAGTAGATTTCTACTTCAAGCTCCCCAGGCTTAGCGCCTCTTGTCTCCTGTTTCCTCCCTTTATCTGACAAAATCCAAGCCGGTTTGGTCAAGGTCTTATCCCCATGTCAATCCAGACTACAGGTTTTCCGTCAGTTCTGATTAGGTTTGCCAGTCTTTTTGACCTCCATTTCCAGTATTGCCAATCTGCCAGAAACACGTCAGGTAGTCAAGTTTCGACAAGGTATAAACTTCGTGTCACAGGCAAGATATCGAGGTTTGACACTACGATGAATAAACTAGCTTCCCGCTACTTCAGGAAACAGAGTCAACCAGTTGGGGTTCTCCCAAGTCATACTGCGGGGGGTCTCTGGCCCAATCCTGTAATATGAACCAGGCTCAGGGTGATCAAACAGCTCGGAGATTGTCACAAAGGCATAACCTTGTTCAGCCAATGTGTCGATTACCCTTAAACCTGCCTCGATACTGGTTGGATACAGGTCATGCAGCAACACCACACAACCACTGAAGACATCACTCATGATGTTGTCGTAGACCGTATCGGCATTGCGGTACATCCAATCCAAGGGATCGACCGACCAGAGGATGAGGGGCTTGCCGCTGTTGTACATAGCAGAATTGAGATTGCCAATCGGTGGCCGCATCAGATATGGAGCATACCCCAAGATATTGCTGACAAGTTCGTCTGTCCGTGCCAACTGGCTGGCTATGACATCGACCCCACCCTGATGATTATAGGAGTGGTTACCAATCTCATGCCCATCAGCTGCGACTGTCTGCAGCAGGTTGTCCATATTGCCACCAAGCATGAATCCCAAGATAAAGAAGGTCACATGAACGCCTCGTTCACGCAATCCGTCCAGTAGACCCCAGGTGTATTCAGTAGGGCCATCGTCAAAAGTCATGGCTAACCATTTGTCTGTGACATGCACTTTACAACTAGCCACATATTTATCCAGCCCAGCGATAATCTCACATTTACCATTGCCCTGAGCAGTAATTATCCCGGTCTTGTCGACAGTCGCCACATTTTCATCTGTGGAGAAGAAATCAGCCTCGTCCAGAATTACCGGTTCAGAACCGACTGCCACCTTGACTTGTTGTGTTTGACCTGGTTTACCGAAAAGTACCTTTTCCGTATCCAGCCAGACTCCTTGCGCATATTTTGTCACCGGAAAATAGTATTGGGCATAGCGTTGGTCAATGAACTTTGGCAGGCGGCGATCGATTGTCGGTTCTGTCAACCGCAAAGCTGCGAGCAGTCCATCAAGTGGAATAACCTTGTTCGCTACTAAGAATGCTCCGGCTGCCAGTGCCAAACCGGTGGCTCCTGCCATTCCAAGCAAAGCACGACGTGAATAGGCAGTTTCACTTCCTGGTAGTTCAATCGGCCTGACCGCTGGAGAGACTTGTGTCTCTGTCAATTGTCGCATTCGGAATGGACGATCAGCAACAGGCTGCTCAATTGCAGTGGCTCGTGAGTAACTGGGTGCAATCCTTTGTTGTACTTGCGGACCTAAGTCATTGGTGTTATCGAGCTGGTCGACCACTTCATGATGAATCTGCGGGCTGGTCTGCGCAGTCTTTTTGGGCATGCTTTGCTGTATTTGACTGGCTTTCAGCTCTTCAATTACCCTGGCGATCTGGTCTATGGCAATATTGTCATTCGTACCATTTGCACCATTATTAATTACGGTGTCGGCCAAGTCGTCAAGGCTGGTTATCGGTAGGCTGGAGTTTGAATGGTCCAAGTTGCCAAAAGCTATATCACTGAAGTCTGCTTCGTTTGCTTCAGCAGAATCTTTTGGCACTTCAGGCGTGTCAGAAACAGGCTTGTGATGCCTGCCAATTAATACCTTTCCTGTCTGTTCTGTCACCTGTTCCCCTTTTTCCCACAACTGCTTAGACTAGCTTACTATACATCTAAATCCAAGCTGACGGGACAGTGATCTGAGCCTTCTACCTCAGGCCAGATCGCTGCTTCGCTGATGGCATCCCGAAGACAATCGGAGACGAGAAAATAGTCAATCCGCCAGCCGGTATTGTTGTTTCGTGCGTTACCTCTGAAGCTCCACCATGAATAAGCTTCCTCTTCATCTGGATACAAGTATCTAAAACTGTCGATGAAACCAGCATCCAACAAAGATTGAAAATCTGTACGTTCCTCATCGGAAAATCCTGCGTTACCACGGTTAGGGCCGGGTCGGGCCAAGTCGATTTCGTTGTGCGCGACGTTCAAATCGCCACATATGACCACAGGCTTATCCTCAGCTAAACCTAAGACAAAGCGGGTGAAGGCTGTGCCCCAGGCCAGGCGCAGATTGATACGGGCCAGTCCATCCTGGGCGTTTGGGGTGTAGCAATTGACGAACCAGAATGACTCGAATTCCAAAGCGCAGAGCCGTCCCTCGGTGTCCAGGATCGCTGGGTCACTGAGGCCGAAACCAAGAGCGTCTTTTGCCTGTAATCCAAGAGTATGAATGGTCTGATGAGGTTTTTCTTTTGAGAAGACCGCAGTACCAGAGTAACCTTTACGTTCTGCAGAACTCCAAGTCTGGGTATAAGAGGCCGGGATGGCAAGCGTAGCCTGCTCAGGATGCATCTTAGTCTCCTGGATGGCAAAGACATCGGCACCAAAAGCCTCAAAAGTAGGATAAAACAATTCCTTTTTCAATACGGCCCGCAAGCCGTTAACATTCCAGGATACCAGGCGCATGATGTATCTTTCTGAGTCGAGTGATAAGCTGCTCGGATATCATCGCACACTTTAGTGCCTGATATCACTGCAGTAAACCAGCTGTCGACTGATTGGTAATACTGCAGTAAACCCGCTGTCGACTGATTGGTAATGCCGCGGTAAACCGGGTGTCGACTGATTGGTAATGCTGCGGTACTGCTCTTGTATAATTAGACAAGGTCATCGAAACAGACTGTGAGCAGTAAGTTTATTTCAAACTGCCGCCCCGGCCGATTACTTCCAGACTGGAGGATTATACCCATGCCCGCACCGTTTAACCTCAAGCAGGCTTTTCCATTAACTATCATCACGGGGCACTATGGTGTCGGGAAAACCAATCTGGCTTTAAACCTGGCCGTTAGCTGGGCTAAACCTGATCTCAGCTTATCGTTGATCGATCTCGATATCGTCAATCCCTATTTCCGTTCATCAGACAGTGCTGCCTGGCTGGCAACACAAGGCGTTACCTTGCTAGGCCCCTCTTTGGCTGGCAGCACTTTGGACACCCCGGCTCTAGCTCCCGGTATCGATGAGACCATTCGCCAGGCATCTATCCGAAACCCGGTGTTGATCGATGTCGGTGGTGATCCAGATGGTGCCCGGGCATTGGCGCGATATACTGCAAGCATCATTCGAAATGAATACCATCTGGTCTATCTGGCCAACTTTAACCGGCCAGAAGTTGCTACAGCTGCTCAAGCTCTGATTTTGCTGCAAGCGATTGAAGCGCAATCACACTTACGTGCAACTGCCATTATCGGCAACAGCCATCTGAAGGATGAGAGTACTGTGGAGCAGATCATATCCACTGTTCCAGAATTACTGGAACTATCCAGGATCAGTGGCTTGCCGATCGCTGCTATCACAGCTCCTGAAGGACTGGCTGCTGCAATTGGTCAGGCGCTGGCAGCTGGGCCTGGTGCTGAACTGGCTGTGCTGCCACTTTCGATCTACGTCAAAACACCCTGGGAGTGAGGAAGCAAGGTATTAGGAGTTAGTCTCTCACTTGCTGGCAAAATTTTCTGATGGAAAGAATTAATCCTAGTTTCGCCAAAATGTCTCCCATCACTATCTCATTCTGCAGTGTTTTCCTGCATTTCCTGGGAATTTCGAAGTTTTTGCCGGAAATCGGCTCTCATGTATAGTTCTCTATGGATTTCACACCTATGGATTTTTGGCTCAACCCATCTACCAGCACGTTTAAATTGTGGAGAAAACCAGATCGTGCAAAATCGGCTAAACAGCCATACATGAGGGCCATTTTCCGGCAAAAACTCCGGAATTCCCAGGATTACTTACTTTATAGGCTATACAGCCACGTAGAAGTCAAGCATGAGAGCTTAAATCACTCAAATTCCTGCTGTTTGTCGCGCAACAGAGACGTGCAAACCTGGACAGTGCTCCGACTTGCTCAGCTAGTGCAACTGGATCGCCACAATTTCGATAATCGTCTTCAAATCATAAATGTCTTCATAAAACAGAAAAACTCGAAAAATCAGTTTGAAGGTGCTCAATACACTGAACCGAAAACGGTTTTATCGACACTGAACATATCCAACCACAGACCACATGAAATGATAGAATAAGTGCTAGAGAGTGAGCGATTGATCAGGGAGGTGAAAAAATGGCTGAATATGCAAATCTTTCTCCCGAAGCAGCAAAGCTGGTGGCAAACCTTGAAGATGAACTGAAGGCACAGGGATCCAATGCTGTCTTGCTGGCCTATGCCAAATATGCAGAATTGTCACCTGACACGCTTGCGTTGATCCAGGAGCTTGAAGCAAAGCTGGCAGAGCAAGGTGCCGATGTAATCCTGATTGCCTATGATAAGTAAAAAACAATGACCAGTAATACAAAGTAAGAAAAACCCCCGGAGCAAATACATCTCCGGGGGTTTTGTTGATTCCTGATAAATAATCAGTCTTTACAGTTACAGCACCTTAACGACATAGTTGAAGTCAGCGTCCAGATCGACTATCACCAGATCTCCTTCATGAACTGTGCCAGCTACAATCGAATTAGCCAGCAGGTCAACGACATTACGCTGGATCAGCCGTCTAAGTGGACGCGCTCCATAAACTGGATCGAACCCGTCAATTCCCAACTGTTGGACTGCTGCCGGGCCGATCTCTACTGTGATTTTGCGATCAGCCAGACGTTGGCGGACATCTGCCAATTGCAACTCGACAATCTGGTCGATATTGTCGATACCCAGAGAGTGAAAAATGATGATGTCGTCGATCCGGTTGATAAACTCCGGTCTAAAGGTCGCACGTAAGGCCTCGTCGATCGCCCGTTCCAACTTGCTGTCGTCGACATCGTTTTCATCGAAACCTGATGATGCGTCATTGTCAGTAGACTTACGCCCTTTACTGCTACTTCCTCCAAAATCGGTTCCCATTGCCCGCTGAGCCTGTTCAAGGGTTTCTTCCAGAATGCCTTCAAAACCTCCCCGCCCGCTCATACGGGCAGCCAAGTCTGCTTTGTTGCTGCCTAACGCTGAGCCTAGATCACCCATCCGAGACGCCTTCATGCCTCCTCTTGACTTGAAGTCACGGATGAACTGGCTACCGACGTTTGAGGTCATGATAATAATGGCGTTTTTGAAGCTGACTACACGGCCATGACCATCCGTCAGCCGCCCGTCATCCAGCACTTGCAATAAGACGTTGAAGACATCAGGATGGGCTTTCTCGATTTCATCGAGCAGTACCACACAATATGGCCGACGGCGGACAGCCTCGGTCAATTGGCCGCCCTCATCATATCCGACATAACCGGGAGGGGCTCCGATCAAGCGTTGCACCGAGAATTTCTCCATATATTCGCTCATATCGATGCGCACCATGGCTTTTTCACTATCAAAAAGAAAAGCAGCCAGTGTCTTTGCCAGTTCTGTCTTGCCCACGCCGGTCGGGCCAAGGAACATAAAACTGCCGATTGGCTTGTCGGGGTCAGCTAAACCTGCTCGCGATCGACGGATTGCTCCGGATACCGCTGATACCGCCTCGTCTTGGCCAACGACACGTTTATGCAGCTCTTCTTCAAGATGGACGAGTTTTTCCAACTCACCTTGCATCATCTTGGCGACAGGAATACCAGTCCATGTGGAGACGATCTGGGCGATCTCTTCTTCGGTGACCTCTTCTTTCAGCATGCTGCCACTGTCTTGCTTACTCCCCAGGAAAGCAGTGGCCTCTGCCAGTTCGGACTCCAGTCCAGGGATTGTTGCATAACGCAGCTCGCTGGCTTTCACCAAGTCTCCCTCGCGCATCGCCCTTTCGTATTCGACTTGATTCTGATCCAGCGCAGCCTTGAGGCTCTGGACACGGGTAATGGCGTCTTTCTCGTTAGCCCAGCCGGCTTTCAGCTCGTCCAGTTTAGCCTGGACATCAACCATGTCCAGACGCAGATCTGTCAAACGCTCAGCCGAGGCTGGGTCGGTCTCTTTCATCAGGGCCTGCTCCTCAATCTGCATTTGGATCAAGGCTCGCTCGGTGGTATCAACCTCTTCTGGCATTGAGTCAATTTCGATCCGCAGGCGACTGGCTGCCTCATCCATCAGGTCTATTGCCTTGTCAGGCAAGAAGCGATCCGAAATATAACGATTAGAGAGCTCGGCGGCTGCTACGATGGCAGCATCGGTGATTCGCACTCCATGATGAATCTCATACTTCTCTTTCAAACCACGCAGTATCGAAATGGTGTCTTCGACAGATGGCTCTCCGACAT
>JAITUO010000162.1 GCA_031286245.1 Coriobacteriales bacterium | reverse complement strand
GTTTTAGGCAGTTCTACCTCAGTATGTACCGAAAAGCGCCCCTCAACCGAAAATTTGTGCCAAAATCATATCTTTGAGCTGGATGACACTGTGATTTCGATGACCCACAGGCTGGTTTGCTTGATTGGCTTGATTGGCTTGATTGCGCTCCTGTTGTCGATTAGTCGAGATTTCTTTACATCTAGCTATAAAGGCATTACTAGTCTCACAACCTGCGCATATCTGCTCTTCACAAAACCATCAGATATAAAACCGGAAGCAGCGAAACCTTCCATGATTTCATCAGCAGTGTAAAACTTGCCAGCGATGTTGAAAACTCTAAATACAGCGTTCATCGGCACACGGATCACTCCAGGAAAATTCGGATCAGCGATATACAGACGACCGCCTGGCTTGATGATTCGAGCGGCTTCGTTGATAAAAGCGGTTTTATCCGCAAAATGATGATATGCCATACAGACAGTGATGATATCAAAGGTATTGTCAGCAAACGGCGTCGCCTCGCACCTGGAATCTTGGATATCCATTTCGGGGCATTTGCGTTTGGCTTCATCGACCATATTCTGCGACATGTCGATACCGAAGCCATTAATCGGGCAAGTGTCAGCCATTTCTCTGAGTATCGTGCCA
Organism: Coriobacteriales bacterium; assembly: GCA_031286245.1. Taxonomy (GTDB): domain Bacteria; phylum Actinomycetota; class Coriobacteriia; order Coriobacteriales; family UBA8131; genus WQXZ01. Next base: position 3,601 of record JAITUO010000162.1, on the reverse strand, counting down.
GTCCCACAAGCTACGTCTATGACATTTGCTCCGGCTTTTAGCTCCACTTGACTGAGCAGCAGGTTATAAAAGAGTCTGGACATATTACCTTTAGACTCATCATAGCTGGCAGCTTTCCTGCCAAAATCGATGTCTCTTTTGTTGTTTGGCATGGTCCTCCTCCCCTACCTGTTGTACTGATTATGACAGAATTGGAAGCTGTTTTGGGAAGGTTATTGACTATATATGTAGTAGGGCAGCATTTCTGACTGCCCTACTACATTCATAGTTTTTATTGAATATGTACCTTACTGTCGATACTGGTAGTTAAGACCAGGCTATTGGCTCTCAGTATGACAGCCGGCACAAGGACTGTAACTGTTTTTGTGGTGACAGTTTCCGCAAACCTCAGTCGCAGTTTCAAAAACTTCTACTGCGGGAGCATGCACTTTGTGGCATGTAGAACAGGATATTTCCTGATAATGCAACGAACCATTTGGTAGATGATGCGGGTTGAGCTGCTTTCCTGTCAGCATATTGAATGCTGTCGAGTCCGCTCCGGCTTGACCTAAAACTCCATAATCATGACAAGACTCGTCCATACAGGTAGTTGTCGGGATGCTTGAGAGCTTCAACTGTGAAGGATCCTTGCCATTTGTGTAGTTTTGATGGGATTCAGTCAGACCATCATCGATGTCCAGATGGCAGCTGATACATTCTGATTCCATGTGAGAAAATGCAGCATACGCTGCATCAGCCATACTTGCCACCTGGTCTATATGGCAACTGGTGCAGTTCGAACTCATTGACCAGACCGGCGTTTCGATCTCCTGTCTACCTTGGTTTTTATCTTCAGTACTCCCTTTTGGTGTGCAGCCAGAGATTACTACTAGCGCCATCAGTGACAACGTAAAGATTGCCACGACCAGGATTCTTCCGAATTTGGCTTTCATATACCTTCCATTCTGTTTACTGGTTTGGGGTTAGCCCCACCCAACGAGTTACTGCTATAAGCAGTATTGACGCTTCCCGCTTTCTTCTCTTGGGTGGAGCCTAAAAGGTCAGGCTCGCTATAAGTATTATACACAGTAGTATATGGGAGTCACATTTTAGTTAATAATTGGTAACAATGCCGCTTGTTGATAGCATTCTCGTGTTGCCAAGAGTACATCCAACTACAGGCGAGTATTGAATCGCGTATGATAATAGCTGCGATGACGTCAACTGGCGACAAGAGCAGTTGAATCGAGGGATTCACGAGAGACTTGGGGAGAAATCCCCCAAGTCTCCTCGACTGCACACGTTTCTATTGAATGTATGTCCCAGGCATACAAGGAAAGCACAGAGGTAGAGAAGAATTTCTCTTTGTTCACTACCTATATGTATCCGGTGAAAACTGCATTTCTCTTGTTATTGTTAGATCACTATCCACTGTTATCATGTCCTCAGGATCTAAGGCAAGATGATCATCTTCTGTAATCATCAGACGGTATTCGCCTTTAGGTACATTGAAGGTAACCGTTCCGGCATTATCAGACCATGCTCTGTATGAGACACCCTCCGAAGAGACGGCTACTAAAGCATTTTCGATCGGTTCTTTTTTGAAATCGCAGGTGACCTCGATGGTTAGCAGATGCTCGGGTGGCCGGGCAGTCCGAAAGACAATGGTGTGGGAAGCGTCATCATGTGCCGGTAGCCTGTCAGGCTGGGAAAACTTCAGCTCCCACTGATAGACACCTGTTTCGCCGGGAGCATCCGTCTCCAGCTCAGTCCAATACAAACCAACCGTACCTTCGTGAGGTTCTTCACCCAAAATACCTGTCGCGAGCAACGCGCCTTGCTGGTCATAAAGCGTGATCTGCTCACCTGTCAGAATGCAGTCGCCCACACACCTGGCACCGGCCTTCAGGGTGAATTTCGATCCGACGATTAGCGGGTACGGCAGATCCCAGGATGACAGGGAGATCATGTGGGGTTCGATGACAAACGTAAACGACGCCGAAACCGGCATATGGAGGGTGTTTTCCTCTTCTTTTGGTTCAAACACTGCTGTCCAGGTATATTCCCCAGGCTCCGTTGGTGCAGTCAAGATAAACACATCAGTCTGATTGACCGCATCATCATCAAAGGAGCTGATCTCTACCTGCGTTATTACTGCGTCTTGAGCCAGGATCTCGACCATAGCACCTCGTAAGTCACAGGCCAGAGAACATGAAACAGTGACCTGTAGGGCTATATCGCTGCCGGCATAGGCCCGAGGTAGAAGTGCCGTGACATCTTCCATATCGCCTGTATAGACCGTACTTATTGATGAGTACATTTCTGGTGCGTTGACATGGGTGATAACCGCTGTAATCTCGTGTGTGTCATGCTGTTCTGTGTCGACCTGCTCTGTATCATGCTGCTCTGTATCATGCTGTTCTGTGTCGACCTGTTCTGCGTCAATCTGTACTGCATTGGCTTGCTCAGTATCAATCTGTTCTGCATTGACTTGCTCTGTATCATATTCTTCAATCACCGACCACTCCTCTCTGGATAATGGATTCTCGAGCACGCAGATAGATACAGGGGGCAGGACTTCCCCGCCCCCTGTTCAGCTCATCTGTCGGTTTGTCTTATACCAACCTATGGGCAATACCCCTGCTTACGCGTCCCAAGCCTTCAGGTCATTGAGATGACGAGCGGCTCGGATGCCACCGGAAAGCGTTTCAGGGATGTTTTCCATGCCGTTGTACATATGGCCATAAATCGAGCCCAGCTCGCCTGCCACATAGAGGCGTGGGATGGGTTCATCAAAGACGTCCAGCACCTGGCAGTGACCGTTATGCTTCGGGCCGCCCTGGGTATTGGTCTGGCATTCGCAAATCTCCATGGCATAGAACGGAGGGGTGACAATCGGCAGCATCATTTCTGCCCGCCTGCCAAAGTCCAGATCCACGCCGGTTGCGCAGTAACCGTTATAGTCGGCCACAGTCTTCGCCAGTCTATCTCCACCCATGAGCTCTTTCTCGCCAAAGTAGTTCGTGCTTGTAATCTTGGCACCCAGCTCTTCTAAGCTATCGGCTTTCATGATATAGCCATTAGCCACCTCGGTCGAGTTGTCATCGCTCCATCTATAAACGCCCAGGTTGCCTTGGAACTGGCCTACGCCACCTATCCGCCTCTCCTTCCTTGTGGTTTCATCGAAGATGAAGTACATGGGTACGTGGGGATAGTCGCAGTATTCCTCGTCATCAGCTGGCAGGTGATGATGTATGAACCTGTCCCATTCTCTGCGGTTATCGCTGTGTCCACCGTTGAAGTACTCATTGTAGAAACGCTGGCCATAACGGTTAACGACGATGCCCGGGTTTGCTCCGATGCCAGTAGCCCAGGCACTCACGGTTACTCCTACACCAAGTTCCTTGCTGAGAGGAGCACAAGCAAAGGAGTGCATCTCCTTCTTGTTCATGTGCCAGATAGCGGCGCCAGCTTTTTGCGCTGCAATCATCCCTGAGCCGTCAGAGTAGGGAGAGCCGTACATGGTCACAAAGGCAGAATGGGCATGGGGAGCAAACTGTCTGAGCAAATCATCATTGTGTTCATAACCGCCTGTTGCGATGACTACGGCCTTTTTGGCCTT
>JAITUO010000131.1 GCA_031286245.1 Coriobacteriales bacterium | reverse complement strand
TTTGAGATGCTGCTACCAGAGAAGTCCAATGTACCGAGAGCCATGGGCTTATCCCCACAAACAATTGTATCCAGTGCCGGGCAGTTATTGAAAACGTTGAAGCTGTTGATGACTACATTGGTGGGCAGGCGCAATGATTTCAGGTATGAATGACCCATCAGTGAGTAATTCGGCAGGTTTTTCGCCGGTATCAGAGCCTGACTCAAATCGAGTTCCTGCAAGCTGCCGAGGCGGGCGACATTCACATCGTTGGGTATGGAAGCGAAACGACGCAATCCAAAATCACCAAAGAAATCACCACCGATAGTTCCGTCGCCTACGGTCATCGGACCGATAACACGCAGTTTCTTGACTACCGAATAGTCAAATCCACGCGGAGTGGTGTTGGGCACCGGTGTCTGCATGCCGGCATACTGACCGTATTCAGATATCAGTAAAGACTCGATTCTGGCCAGCAACTGGCCGTTAGGATTGTAAATAGTGAACCAGCCATCTGCGTCGATGTAGTCGTTACCGACGGCATCGGATTCAGCGATGGTAATTGTGAAGTCCGGCAAGATGGAGAACCAGTCAGCAGTTTCTTTGGAGTTGTTGATATTCGGTTCACCCACTCCTTCGAAAACCTTATCGTAACCGAGGAAGAAGGGGTCGTACCAGGTCTCGTTGATGATTCCATTGCTGAAGGTGAAATCACCGGCATAAGCAAATCCGACCTCAAAGCTGTTTTGAGTAGCCAGATTCCACTGCGCTGACCTGCCTTGATGCACTCCCAACAGCGAATTGTATTGAACATAAGACGAAGAGCCGAGTATCGGATTATATATGGAGGCCAGTTTGTAAACCGGTAGCGTGATGCCTTTGAAGCTGATCCGAGCGTTTTGTCCGGCGACCAACGGTTCACCGGGAGTCGTACGGTTTTCGATGTTGATCTCGATCTTGCGAGCATCAATCATCTTGTAAGACCAACGGGTTTCTCCACTGGCATTTGTAGCTTTGATGCCAATAAGATTTTGCATATTGGCCAACGGCAGTGTGTACTGGCCATCACTGATTGGTACTACGACTCCATTGCATGTCACTTCGACGCTGGTAGCGCCTGTGATGATCGGAGCGATCTGGTAGTCGACCGATGAGCTGGTGAAATAGACAGTATCGTACGAAGTCAGATTATCGTTGAAGTCAATGGTGATGCCGGCGGTGTCCAAACAAACGCTGAAAGCGACATAGGCCGTATTCACGGGTGAGACCGCAGGCCAGAGCCTGCCATCGGCACTATGGATAAAGGCATCATAGGTGACCTTGACAATGGCAAGACCGGGTTTTAAGGCCTTGACGACTGCGGCGTTGGTGCGTCCGTTTAGGGTCTCAGTGGTGATACTGATGCTATCGCCTTGGACAATCTCGAAGATAAAGTTTGGGCGCTCGACGTCATTACTGGTAGTATTGGCGACTGCCTGTTCGACGCGACGCGGATAGATACGTGCGGTTTCCCCGAGGGAAAGCTCCTTGAAGTCGTACTGTAACCAGAGGTCATTCTGCCAGTCATCGGGGACATAGTTGGGAGCTTCCGGTTGAAAGAGGCCTGGATTGTTTGCTTCTGTAATGGTCAGGCTAACGTCCGGTAGACGGCCGAAGTAACCTTCTTTGACTATTCCGCTACCTAAATTGATGCCGGGGCTATACGCGTTGGCCTTCTCGTAGTAACAACCGTTAATCAGATGCCAGGTACCGGCTGGCAGATCGGTCAGGATGATAGTAGTGTAATTATTCTCGGCTGAACAGATGATTGTCTGATCCGGAATATCACTCTCGTAATAAATGTTACGGGCGCCACCGGAGCCACTGTTCCAGGCGCCTGGTATTGAGCCGATTGGCAGTAGCAAAGCAGGAGAAAAGCTGATGGTTGCGGTGTCGTCCTCAATGGCGACATCGATGGCAACTTGGCGGTTCTGCAGGTCATATATGATGTCACCGGCAGTAAACTGGCTGGTGGAAATGAAGGTGACCTTCTTTTCATGATAGTAAAACTCTTCGGAAGCCAACCAATAGAATGTCTCATACTGGTTCCGAGCCAGATCGGCATCGGTGATAACTAAGGAATCTGCTGGTGGTTCGGGCGGTTCGGGCGATTCGGGCAGTTCGGGCGGTTCTTGGTCACCGAACGCAGCTAAGGCGGCGGACAGCTTGTCGGTACAGTAATCAACAGCAGAGTCGCTGGCTTCGATGTCGATCAGAACTGAGTTTGCCATGGCATAAGCGTTAGCGATGGAAGGATCTGTTAAGAATGCAGCTTTGTTGGGTGAAGAATTAACCTCGGCCACAAGACGGATCAGGTCGCTTTTATCGGCTCCGATGTAAAGCGGAGTGGCTCCCCAAGTGTTGCCAACGCCAAGATCCTGTCCATAACCATAGACGGAGTACTGCAGGCGGCAGACGTCATTATCAGCAGGATACCAATCGGAGGTGCCAAGTGGGGCTATCTCGTTGTTCGTGGTGTACATCCAACCAGCCTGTCCAGAGGCGTCGAACTCCCGTAGCAGACTGCCAACAGTGCTCGGTGGGGTTTTAAAGAAATTGGGATTGCTTGCATAACCAGCGTTAAGGATGAACTCGGGGATGACAACTGTGATATCACGCGGTAGTTTGATTCCGGAGAAGTAGAGAGCTGTCTCGGGCGAACCGGTGAAAGTATAATTTCCGGCACCAAGGTAATCGCCGAGTACTGTGGCATAGTTGTCACCAGCTTGGAACGGTACCTTGACAGGCTCATAAAGAAAGCCATCTCCGAGAGTCAGGATTTCGACCGTGATGTAGATAAAGCCGCCTGTGGTCGAGGCGGTTTCGCTGGCTTGCGAGGTTGTTTCATCGATGGCAGATTCTTCAACCGATACTTCGGAGCCTACGATAAGGGAACTATCGTCGCCTGCTTTGACGTCTGCAAACGCAACGGTTGGCAGAAGTCCCAGTACCAGTAGAATGGCTAGAAATGCCGATATTACATTAGGCAGTAATCTGATACCTTTCCTGGTGACTTTTTGTTTGCACATAGTTCATCCTTCCTCTTAATTAATAAAGAGCCTCGATCTCCTCCCGAAATCGTTTTATACAATTCCCCTGTTTTTTTAAAAAACAAAAGGCCACAACAGCAAGATTGCTGTTGTGGCCGAATTTCCACAAACAAACTGTACGGATACACCTGACCGCACAGACATATTTCTTCTCGCAGGCCTTCTGACTTACGTGTTTTGGATTAAACCCAGCGGATGCAGTTTACCTTCTCAGGGAGGTGACCCCAATGGTTGACTTTCGTCGCAAACTGATCCTACACGCTTACAGCAGCGGTTGTTCCTTAAGTCGCCAAAAAAAGGTCTGGCAGGCTTTCGGAACCTGTCCGGGATTTGCACCCGGTTTCCTTATCTGTCACGAAAGCATCCTCAAAAGCGGAAAGCCTTCGCAACCACGAGAAGTTGAAGTGCCATCAATCATACAGTATAGAATTCTATAGTGCAAGAAATTCGAGGAGTTTTATACCTTTTTTTGTGGAATTTATAAAAAAGCCTTCACCTTCTGAAGCAACGCTTCCACAACTAGAAATGCGTTATACGAAGCCAGTGAGGCATACCGGACAAAGACCGTCAACCCGGGTTTCTCCCTACTATCAGAGAGACTTCTAACAGCGATAAACGGAATGTGGTTCTCGTGGCAAACCTGTGCAACTGCGGTTGATTCCATATCGAGGCAGAGTGGGTGGTCGTTGGCAGCGATAGTATCGAAGTACTTCGGGGAAGCGAACTTGAGCCCAGTAGATATTCGGCCGAAATATACCGCATGGTGCAGGGCTTTGTCAGTTAGAGCTTCTTTCGTTAGGTTGAGCATGGTGCTGTCGGCCTTAAGTGGCATTTCGCAATTCGCCAGGTTGTGCTTTGCCAGAAGGTCTTCGACCGGGTCGTGAAATACCAGCTCTTCTGAGACAACCGTGTCTCCGATTTTCAAATGGGCTTCAACACCGCCGGCTGTCCCGGACATGATCAACTGTGTGACATCCAGATTGGCAAGTAATGTTTGGGTAAATGCAATGGCTTTTTGTATGCCAACTCCACAGCGAGCGACGACAACTTCAGTTCCAGCGATTGTACCTTGGTAAACCCGGCGACCAAAAGGTTCGACCGGCTTTTTATTTGCCAAGGCTTTCATGAATGGTTTGGCTTCGAGTTTCATGGCACATAAAATGACGATCATTACTGCTCCGATCCTGCTGGTTTGACACTGATCTCAATACTGTAATGGTATCAACAATCAACGATCCTGTAGCCACGCCATTTTAATAAATCGAGCGAATAATTATTGAAAACTGGTTGCTATTGTTACGCCTGTTCTTGCTGCCAAGAAGTATGTCTCTCTAAGAGCCAAGCTATCCAAGTTGATGTTAGAATCAAATAGTAGTGAGCGGAAGTAAACGAAAGCAGTGCAACAATGAACGATTTTGATCAAGAGCTAGGCCAGACATGGAAACAACAACTTCCAACATCGATCCAGCTTAAATATGAGATTTTTAATTTCAACCATGCTGCAGAAATACTGTCCCAAGCATTTCCATTAGAACTATCTGAGATAACCATTGCCCTGGAAAATTTCTGGATATCAAAAAAAGATATCCTGGCTGGTGGCGGCAGTGAGTCAGACTAGAAGTGAAGAGTTGAATCAGGTTTTTCGTGATCTAGGTGTCATTGGAAAATACGGTCCAAGCACTACCTGGATGGGTAAGCTTCTACCCAGGATCAATTCAGGCCGTCATGGTGGTTGTCCAATCCTGGCTGTTGGGATTACTCCTGCGGCTATTGACGATCTGGAGGAGGACTGATGTCTGCTCATAATCTTGAGTACCACTTAGATAATGACTTGATTGCTTATTTGGATGGGAAAAAGTTCAGTACCATTTTGGCCGATCCTCCTTGGCAATTCCAAAACCGAACTGGCAAGGTTGCTCCTGAGCATAAAAGATTAAATCGCTATGCAACGATGGCACTTGACGACATCATGAATCTGCCTGTTGCAGAAGTGGCTGACGAAAGATGTCATCTCTATCTATGGGTACCAAATGCCTTGCTACCTGAAGGCCTTGAAGTCATGAAAGCCTGGGGTTTTCGCTATAAAGCCAATATCGTATGGGAAAAGATACGTAAAGACGGCATGCCAGACGGTAGAGGAGTCGGTTTCTATTTTCGTAATGTCACTGAGCTTCTACTCTTTGGAATCAAAGGAGATAATGCGCGGACACTTGCTCCTGCAAGAAGCCAGGTAAACCTGCTACGTACCCAAAAACGCGAGCATTCTCGTAAACCAGATGAGATTTTTCATATCATCGAGCAGTGCAGTAACGGCCCTTACCTGGAGCTTTTCGCACGAGGCAAACGTGAAGGTTGGACTTTGTGGGGAAATGAAGCAAATACTGAGTACTCTCCGGATTGGCCAACATATGCCAATGCCAGTAACAAGTAGGCTGTAGTAAAACTCACTTGGCATATAGAGCTCCAAGAGAGCTAGCGCAAGGTCTTATCCCCAAAAAAACCTGCATCCGATGAAAAATCGGATGCAGGCTACAGATCATCAAAGTGAATAGCGGGGTCAGTCCTCAGCTATGCTTAAACCAAGCTTTTCCGGCGTGCTACAAACACACTGACACAACCGATAGTAACCGCAATCAGAGCACATAGCGCAAACACGCCGACAAAATCACCGGTCGCTGGTGTTTTTTCTGGAGTCGTGCCTGGACCGGCTGGTGGTCCATCCGGTGGTTCTATAACATCCAAAACGCTGATTCCCCAGGTTAGCTCATACGTGTACTCTGGGCTGACTTCTTCGAGAATGATAACTGTATAAGTATAATCATATAGGTCTATGATATTGGTAGTGTTATCCCAGTAGTATGCAAACAAAGGACTTTCATCGGTCAAGGTACCAATGCTGCGCACGCTTAGACCATTTTGGGTAGTATCGTAATTCAAAGGTATGCCCAATGACTCAACCTCAAGGATGACACCATAATTCCCTGCGACTTGGACTGTCCCAGAAGGACTGCCAGCCAGATAGACCATGGCTCCTCTTCCCATCGAAGCAATGTGCAATGCAAAGCTGTCACTGGCAGTGGCGGTGATGCTGTCCGGACCGGTCTGTATGATTGCCCGGCCAAGCCCGGTTATCTGTATCGCTGCTGAGTTGCCTCCAGTCGAGGTCATCGTGACATCATCCAGAAACTCAGCATATCCGTTGAGTATCTCAATACCGGTACAGCTTTCGCCATCGGTGTCAACAACTGCATCTCCACTGATGCTGACTGTACCAAAATAGTTCATTATGGCTTTATTGTAGTCGCCAATGGCTTTGATACTGCCACCGGTCATCTCAAACGAACCGCCCTGGATTAAAACGCCAATGCAGTTTTGACTAGTGAGTTCTATAATGCCGCCTGATATATAGGTTGTGTCGCCGAATGCATGCATACCGGAATTGTATCGACCAGCTACAGTGATGGTGCCACCCTCCAGATAAATATTGCATGAGACACCCATAATTGCAACTCCACCCGTAGCACTGGATGCATTAACTCCACTGATCGTAACCTGACCACCTTGGATTCGGGCTACACCATCTCCTTCAATACGTATAACTTGGCTACTGATTCCGCTACTGGTTACGCTGCCTCCGTCTCTGACAATGACCTCCCCACCGCCAGAATCTATAGCAATACTGTTGGCACCGGATGAAACTACCCTACCACCACTGTGTA
>JAITUO010000111.1 GCA_031286245.1 Coriobacteriales bacterium | reverse complement strand
CGGAATAACCAGAGGAAACAATATGTTAACTGACGATACTGCAAGGTCAGCCAAGCAATTAGGTGAGAACATTCGTACTTGGAGAAAGCTGCTTGGGCTGAGGGCCGAGCAAGTGGCGGAGCGTGCAGACATTTCATTAGCGACCTACTCGAAAATTGAAAACGGGCATCAAGGGGTATCACTAGCCAAGTTCTTGGCTGTCCTTCGTGCTCTCGGTTTACTCCAGAAAATTGAAACAGCAACCGATCCTTACGAGTCTGATCTTGGTAGAGCTCGAGCCGATCAGTTATTACCGAAGCGGGTTCGCCAATGAGTATAATCAAAAACAAACGCAGAGCGTTAGGCAAAAACTGTGCTCGGTGTAAAAAGGTCTATCAATGACGACAGTGTTTTGCTACAGCGGAAAGGAAAGCGATCCTACCTACATTGGACTTGCTTACACTGACCAACGCAGAGGACGTTTAGCATCAACCTTTGCGTATTCGCATGAGTATCTATCTCTCGTAAATGCATTTGCTATTGATCCAGAATTGCCTCTGCAAGCTGGCAACTGGCCAGTTTCGTATGAACTACCAGGCTGTTTTTTCGACTCGACACCAGATCAATGGGGTAGGAACCTGATCAATAAACGGTACCCTGGCCGCAGGCTGGACAGTTTGGACTATCTGCTGAGTGCTAGTGATATATCCCGACAAGGAGCACTGCGTTTCAAGATTGAGACTAATGATAAATTTCAATTTCCGGACACAAAAGTCCCAAAACTAATGAGTTTGCAGGAACTATATTATGCTTCTGAATCGATCGATGACCCTCGGGCAAGCAAGGAAGCTGTCCAATACTTGCTTGAGGCTGGCTCAGGTTCTCTAGGGGGAGCAAGACCAAAAGCTGTGGTTGACAAAGATGGTCAACTCTTTTTGGCGAAGTTTCCTCATCGATATGATAAGACTGACATCATTGCAGCGGAGTACCAAGCTCTGAGAAAAGCGCAGACTCTAGGAATGAATGTACCAATAAGAAAAAGGGTGGCTGGCGCTTGTCGCCACTGTTTGATGTTAACCCAAATCCAGATTGGTCGGAGTTAAGACAGACTGCCCTAGGCGGTTATATAGATTCATCCAATAGCATGAAAATGCTTGAAGAGCTTGAAGACTATTATAATTTCAGCACTGGCGTAAATAGCATCAATCCTTAAAACAGCATGCAGTAGACATATACCAGGGTGCCCGGGCTTCTCCCAACTTCACTAAAACAGCATGCAGCTGACATATGCCAGGGTGCCTGGTCTTCTCCCAACTTCTCTAAAACAGCACGCAGCTGACATATGCCAGGGTGCCTGGGCCATGGTAATAGGGGATACCCGCCATACCGCAGACCTCACCGACCAGCAGCCCGATAGCTTCCATGGATGGAAAGATTTTGTCGGGAAACCGGCAAGGTTTATCCGGATAAGTACATTCCTTGCAGATTGAGCAGGAACCTACGCCGACCAGCAACACTTCATCTTTGTTAATACCGGCATCACGGACCTGCTTGACCAACTCATTAAAGCGGTCATGGTGCTCGATAGCGGCTCCCATAGTAGTCTCAAAATCGAATTCGTCTTCCATATAAGCGACAGTTTGAAAGACGATACCCTGGCTGTAGAGTTTGAACAGCTCATTGGAGTATTCGATATCACCACATCCCGGCGGACAGGCCCAGTTCGTGCCATAAGCATGACACTTGTCAGCAGCACACATGTCGCGTACTTCCGGGCGTGCTACCAGTTTGTGTGGGTCGAAGCCAGCCTGGACTTCGAATCCACTGTTTTCGATCATGTCCTTCATCAGGTCATATTGCATGTTTCCCTCATTTTCCTCTCGCTATGTAGTTTCCTGGCTGGCAGTCTAAGCCAGACCAAGATCAGAGCAGTAATTCTTTACTTATAATCGCCACGCAGATTCGTTTTATATACACCCTTACAACTCTGGGAACATCATATTTTCAACGAAGTATTCATTGAACTTGGAACTCAATGAGAGCTCGATGTATTCGGTGGTATCCAACAGCCGCATCATGTCTGCGCGTGCCTGACTGCTGAGTAAAGCAGCTGAAGCACCTTCGACCGAGCTGTTGCCAATGGCATGGGCTCGATCCAACCAGGCGCCTGGGATGACACCGAGGGTCGCAGCGCTCTCCAGGTTGATGTACTTGCCGAACCCACCTGCGATATCCAGACTGCTGACATCATCAAGTCCCAAACCGGCTTCGAACAACAGCACCATGATGCCCGAGAAGACTGCTGATTTGCCCAGCTGGATATTGCGTATATCACGCTGGGTGATGTAAAGGCTCTTATCCTCAGTCAGATAAAAAACATTCATACCGTTCTCTTTACCCAGCCAATCGGCCTGTTCAGGGCATTCATCAGCGTCTACCAGACGACCGGTGGCGTCAAAGATGCCAGCGGTGTACATGTAAGCAGCAATGTCGACCAGTCCGGTACCACAGACACCCTTGGGAGCAATGTCACCGATTGTCTCGTAGCCTAGATGCCCGTCTTCTGACCAAGCTGATGAAATAGCGCCTGGTAAAGCCGGCATTCCGAAATGGATATTGGCACCTTCAAACACCGGTCCGGCTGCGGTCGCACAGGCAATAATGCCGTGTTTGTCGCCCAACGACAGCTCGCCGTTGGTACCTAGGTCAACCAATACCTGCTTGGTCTCGGCGGTGTGCATGTTGCTGGCAATGATACCGGCGGTGATATCGCCGCCGACATAACTGCCTAT
>JAITUO010000175.1 GCA_031286245.1 Coriobacteriales bacterium | reverse complement strand
GCTCGGCCGATCTAGTCCTGCTCGATATCATGCTGCCAGAAAACGATGGACTCTCGGTTTTGCGAGCGTTACGGGTTTCTCCCCAGACAAAAACTTTGCCAGTAATAATGTTAACTGCCAAAGGCTCGGAGTACGATAAGATCAAAGGGCTGGACATGGGAGCAGACGACTACCTGGTCAAACCTTTTGGAGTAATGGAATTGATTTCTCGCATAAATGCTGTTTTGCGACGGAGTAGCTATTCTCTTGACGAAAAGCAGTTGGTTTACCAAAATATCACTTTGGACAACGCCCGGCGCATAGTCGTTGTCGATCAGCAGAATGTGCAGCTGACTTACAAAGAATTCGAGCTTTTGCATTACCTCTTGTTGAACTCAGAGCTGGTTTTGACGCGTGATTTAATCATGGAGGCGGTCTGGGGATACGATTTTGAAGGCAGCAGTCGCACATTGGATATGCATATCCGTACTCTCAGACAGAAGCTGGGGCCGGCTGGCGAACACATTAAAACGGTACGCAATGTCGGGTACAAGATCGGAGGGTGAAGGTCTTTGCGTAGACGCATTTATCTGAATTTCTCGATCTTGGTGTTTATGAGCGTCGTTGTCTTGTCGACATTGCTCAGTCTATTCTTTTATAACACCACAAAAGACCGCGCGCTGACTGAAATCCGTGAGAATGCCAGGCTGGTAGTCGGGGTATTGGACAATCTCGGCATCGATACTACAACCGCTTCGTCATTAGATAGTTATTTCTCTTTCATTGGAAAAAACGACACTGCTTTGCGTGTGACAATCATTGCACCGGATGGAACAGTGCTCTATGACAATCAGGCTTCTGCAAAAAACATGGATAACCATGCTGACCGAGCAGAGGTTATTTCTGCACTGGCGACAGGCTTCGGAGAGTCCACACGTTATTCGAACACCCAGCTTACCGAGACTTACTACTACGCCATTCGCTTTGCAGATGGTAATGTCTTTCGGATGTCTAAAACTGTCAGTAACCTTGGGGGGGTCCTGTTCGACATGCTGCCAGTGATCATACTGGTGACAACAACGATCCTGCTACTAGCGAGTTTTCTGGCCAGTCGGTTGACAAATAATATTGTCAAGCCGTTGATGGACATTGACTTCTCTACAGAAAACCCAGTCTACTACGATGAACTGGTACCTTTTGCCAAACGGATAGATGAACAACAGCTTGAGATTGCCAACCAAATTACCAGTTTGGAAAGCCGCGCCAGCACCATCAGTGCGATCACTAACAATATGCGCGAAGGTTTGATTCTGCTGGATGAAGCAGGCAAGATTCTCATGGCCAACCGGAGTGCCTTGGCTATTTTCGCTGAATGGGATGATGTGGAGCAGTCCGATATCTTGCATGTCTGTCGCGATATCGGTTTTCAACAGCATGTCAAGGAATGCTTGACAGGACTGAATACTGAGATGACCTGGGAACGTAACAGCAGGTTTTACAATCTGTATTTCAGTCCAGTCCTCAGCGGCGATGAGATTGCTGGTGCTGTCGTCTTGTTCTTTGACATCACCGAGCAACACCAAGCTGAAATACAGCGCCGCGAATTTACTGCAAATGTCTCACATGAACTAAAAACGCCGTTAACCTCGATTTCTGCTTTGGCAGAAATGATCTCTACTGGCATGGCTAAAGAAGCTGATATTGGTGGATTTGCGGTAAAGATATCCGATCAGGCAAGACGCCTGATCAGTATCATTGACGGCATCATCAGGTTGTCGGAGTTCGATGAAGGTATGTCCAGAATGGAGACAACCAGTTTCGACCTATATGAATTAGCTGTCATGGTAATTGGTGTTATGCAGGCTCAAGCTGCTGAAAAAGGTGTGACGGTCAACTTGGTCGGTGATCGATTTGAGATAAAAGCTAATCGGCAGATGATTGAAGAGCTGCTTTACAACTTGATCGATAACGCCATCAAGTACAACTATGATGATGGTAGTGTTTCTGTTTCCTTATCCCTAATACCTAAAGAAAGCCTGGTCAGAATCAGTGTTCGGGACTCTGGTATAGGAATTCCACTCGTACATCAAAACAATGTGTTCCAGCGATTCTACCGAGTAGACAGGTCGCGAAACAAAAAGACCGGTGGAACCGGTCTTGGTCTATCAATAGTCAAGCATGTTGTTGAGCATCACGGAGGTTACGTTGAACTCTCCAGTTCAGAAAAATCTGGTACTACTGTAACCTGTTATATTCCTGCTCTTTGGCAGCAGCCTCGATAATGAGGCGCCACTCTCTTTCCCAGCCAAATCAGCGTCTGACTGACGGCCTCAATAGGTAGTAATCAAATTAATGACAAACCGAGAATCAACAAACCGACGAACGCCAGTATGCCAAAGACCCCAAGTATTAAACTGGCGATAGCCATTCCCTTTTTCTTGTTCTTCAAGCCGATGATTCCGAAAATGATCGCTGGAACAGTCATGAGAGTGCCCAACATAAAGAGGACACCGATCAGTACTTCTGAACCAGAGCCTGCTACAGCCGCAACGATAATAGCTGAAAAACACGTCGCCAGCCCGACCATGGCGCAAATAAAACCGATGACTGGAGCCTTGGATTCTTTCTTGGGCGCCGGGGCTATTTGGCCATATTGGCTGTATTGAGCAGGCTGGGTATATTGAGGAGGCGGGGTAGTTTGGGCATACTGGGCAGGCTGTGCCGATTGAGATGCCTGTTGATAGCCAGGTGCTGGCTGAGAGGCTGACTGAGCTTGGGTATAACCAGCGTCTGGTTGGCTATAGCCAGAGCTGGCTTGACTGTCCATTACATTGCTGGTCCATTGTTCGCCATCCCAATACCGGATCTTTGTGGGGTCGCCTGATGGATCTGGGTACCATCCTGCTATCGGCTGTGACATATCTACTCCTCACTCTAAGGTAATATCTGGTATGCAGAGGTCAGTATCACATGATAAGGTTATTTGTGCAATGGCTTTAAGTGAATCAAGATTTCTGGCGGGATGTACGGGACTTGAACCCGCGACCTCCGGCTTGACAGGCCGGCACTCTAACCAACTGAGCTAACACCCCGCAATCACTACTGCAAAGACAGCGGACGTTATGATATACGAAAGCTCGCCTCTCGTCCAGCGATATAGGGAGGCTGGAAGCTCTCATAACATGTATGATTGCGGCTTGCACTCATGAGTGGCTCTTCAAAGTAGTTCCAACACTCTCGCAACTCTGTTTTTGCGCTTTCTATGGCTATTTCCTGGGAATTCCGGAGTTTTTGGCCAAAAAGGGCTCTCATGTATAGTTCTCTATCGATTTCACACATATAGAATTTTGTCTCAGCTCATCTACCAGCACTTTTAAATTGTGGAGAAAACCGGATCCCGCAAAACAGGTCAAACAGCCATACATGAGAGCCCTTTTTGGCCAAAAACTCCGGAATTCCCAGGATTGCTAATTTATAGGCTATACAGTCACGTAGAAATCAAGTGTAAGAGCTGAAAAGTGACGCACAAGCCCAAATCCGGATGGTCTTAGGTATGGTTAGCGTCTTTTAGCCCTCTCGATGAATCTACCGGTTACACAGAGGTATTAATCAAGCACCGCACACGGGTTTATCCACAGTTTAATCAAATAGCCAGCCGCGAATTACTTTACCCCAGAGTTCTGGCTGCTCCTTGATTGGTGAATGACCGGACTCTTCAAACCAATACCAATCCTTGTGGGGAGCTTGAAGCTGCTCGTACCATGCCCAGGCAAGTTCGGGAGGGGTGTTTTTATCATGGCGTCCCTCAGTGAAATAGACGGGCATGGCAAAGCTGTCGACTGTCTGGTCAAAGCGGACGGTTATGGCGATCTCGTCCCAAAGCTGGTGCAGGCAGTAGAAGGCCCCCTTCATGTACCGGTACAGGTCATAAAGCGTGTATTCAGGCGATTGGATGACCGGAATGATGACAGAAGACCAGATAGATTCTTTGTGGTTATAGGCTGCTCCGCCGTACTTCGTCATATAGTTGCGTTGGATCACCAGATTGTCGACCGAGCCATAACTACCATTGACCGGCGGACCGATTTTCGCCATGTCGCTCAGCGCTTTCTTGTCTCCCAGCCGGGTGGCTTCGTCGATGACAAACTGGTAGGAGATTTTCTCGAGCTCTTCCAGATCGACGGCTTGACCCATGCCAACATAGGCAGCAATCCGCTCCGGATGGCGTTGGGCTAACAGTGTGCCAAGCATCGACCCCCAGGAGTGACCGACGATATTGACTTTCTCCTGATTGAATTCGCGGCAGAGGTATTCAACCAGTTCGGCTGCATCGTTGACCATCATGTCAATCGTCATCGGTTGCAGGGACTGTTCTTTGTTATAACTCTTGCCGGCTCCCCGTTGATCCCAGCAGACCATTGTCGAGACATTAGCCAGACCAGACTGGTCCTTTAAAACCCAGTGCCGATCAGGCACGCCTGGTCCTCCGTGGATGAACAATAGTATAGGTTTGCTTGCGTCAGTTCCACGCACGCGGATATGCTGTGGAACACCGCCTAGCGTTACGACCTTTTTATAATCGATGGGGTAGATTTTCTTCGACATCGCTTCCTCCTCGATACCAAGTTTTCCTGTTGATGCCTGGGTGGAAGACAATTCGTACTACCGTCAGGCACCTATAACCACAAACGACCTGCTTACAGCACAAAACCGACCTGCTTACAGCGGAGTACCAGCCTGCTTACAGCGCAAAACCATATTACTACAGTGTTTGCACACCACCATTGATTAGTCCAAATCAATCCCTTGAGTGATTGCTTGTGATTGCGACGTTTGTGCTCCACCATCTATCGAGTTTGTTGTTTAATAGGCAATGGCCGTTTAACTACGTAGAGGAGGCGTTATTTATGAACTTGCCGTTTTTTTTACTGGTAGCTATTTGTGTATTGGGAGTTTTTTCCGTCCTGGTCATATTCGTGGCTATTTTGCTTGTCAGAGCTTTTAATTTCAAACCACCAATCACAAAAAAACCAGTCATCAGTGAGGCTGTTATTGACAGCGATAAAGTCACTGACAGCCTCGCACAGATGGTGCGTTGTAAGACAGTCTCTTCCGACAATCCGGCACTGGTCGATGAGACCGAATTCACGAGGTTCCATCAGGTGATAGAAACCTTGTTCCCTACCGTCCACCAAGTCTGCCCGCCTGAGCATGTCGGGGCCAGTGGGCTGCTTTTCTCCCTAAAAGGAGAAAACAGTGCCAGCCCGGTAGTCTTGATGTCACATTACGACGTCGTGCCAGCCGATGAAGAGGCTTGGGAGAAGCCCGCGTTCGCCGGCATCATAGAAGATGGTGTTTTGTGGGGACGCGGTACCTTGGATACCAAGATCACCTTAAATGGAGTTCTATCCGCAGCAGAGATGCTGCTAGCTCAAGGCTTTGTGCCTAAGAACGACATGTATTTCGCCTTTTCCGGTGACGAGGAAATCGCCGGGCCGAGTGCTCCTGAGATGGTTGAACTATTGCAGCAAAGAGGAGTCAGCCCGGGATTGGTGATTGACGAAGGTGGAGCGGTTGTTGAAGACATTTTCCCGGGTGTCAAACAACCTTGCGCTGTCATCGGTATTGCCGAAAAAGGCATGTTGGATGTTGAGCTAAGCATCGAGAGCCAAGGCGGACATGCCTCTGCTCCCCCGCCACATACCCTGGTCGGACAGTTATCACAAGCGGTGGTACGTATCGAGAACCGTCCCTTCCCGAACAAACTGACCAAACCGGTAGCTGAGATGTTTGACACATTGGGTCGTTATTCGACCTTTGCCTATCGCTTGCTGTTCGCCAATTTGTGGTGCTTTATGCCGGTACTCGATTTGATCTGCCGCAAGACCGGTGGCGAATTGAATGCCATGATGCGGACGACCTGTGCGTTTACGATGATGGAAGGCGGCAAAGCCACCAATGTACTGCCACCGTCTGCCAAGATGCGCGCCAACCTGCGCCTGATCGGTGGCGAGACTCCGGAGAGTGCTGTCGAGTATCTGAAGTCTGTCGCGAAAAATCCTGATATCAAGTTCAACATACTGTATGGGATGAATCCTTCGATCGACTCCAGGACCGATGGGTCCTATTGGGAGATTTTGAAGGGTGTCATCGCGGAAACATGGCCAAAGACTCTGGTCTCGCCCTATCTGATGGTGGCTGCCAGCGACTCCCGACATTATTGTCGGATCAGCGATGGAGTGTACCGCTTCTCGGCAGTGGCTGTCAGCAAATCCGAGCGCAATACAATCCATGGACATAATGAGCGAGTTCCTGTGGAGAAGATCGTGAAAAATGTCCAGTTCTATCTACGTCTGATGCGTCAGTGCTGATGATTTTTCGTCGGTCGGACTTGTGGCGATTTTTTGTCGGTCGGACTTATGGCGATTTTTCGTCGGTCTGACTTGTGGCGATGTGAATATGGGCTTAGA
>JAITUO010000009.1 GCA_031286245.1 Coriobacteriales bacterium | reverse complement strand
CTCAAACTGTCAGCAGCCGCGCTCTCATCTTTGTTGTTCATTGGTCTCCCCTCGGTCGATAACCGATAGCTTCGAATAGGTGATGTTTTTGTACTTTCAACTGTTCGTCCATGTCAGCTATCGTCCGAGCGACCGCCAGGGTACTGATAATACCTCGCCCACTTAAAAAGTACCGATCGGCTACCATTTCCAATAATGCCTGCTCTTGTGAGCCCAGTTGGCAGGCAGCCAGCAGAGCAGCTTCCTGAGATTTCAGGTTGGTCACGTTAGACAATCCATCCGTCGGGTCTTGGAGTTGGCGCCAACGAGCAAAGGCCCTGGCCTTCTTTACACCTGCACGCAGGCTGGCTGAAGTTGTGCCTTGTCCAGTAGCTAAGACATCAGCTGCTATCGTTCGGGTAACATCAACTACCAGGTTGAAGCGGTCCAGCAAAGGCCCCCCAACCCGTCCCAGGTACCTGCTGATTTGCGCAGGAGTACAGCTACATGAATGGTGTTCATCACTTAGAAACCCACATGGACAAGGGTTAGCCGCTGCCACCAGCATGAACTGAGCCGGAAAGGTCACGGTGCCCTGAGCGCGAGCGAGTGAAATGTAGCCCAGCTCAATCGGTTGGCGTAACAACTGCAGGGCAGCGCTACCAAACTCCGGCAGCTCATCCAAAAAGAGAACACCATTATGAGCAAGTGAGATTTCACCAGGTAGGATCGGGTTACCGCCGCCGATCAGACCAGCCCGCGAAGCTCCATGATGCGGTGCTCTGAATGGACGCTCACCAGACAAGATACTGTCAAAAGGCAGGCCAGCTACTGAGTGGATCAAAGCACTGTCCAACCTGTTGGCTTCTTCTAAAGGTGGCAGGATCGATGGCAGGCGTCTGGCCATCATCGACTTACCGGCTCCCGGCGGACCAATCATTAATAGCCCGAAACTGCCTGCTGCAGCGATCTGTAGAGCACGTTTTGCCAGATCGTTGCCAACAATGTCAGCAAAGTCCAGGTGTCTGGTCTCTGGCGATGCTGGTGATTGTTGGGCGGGAGTAAAGCGGGCGGTCTTTAGAGCAGCCAAACTCTCCAAGCAGAGGTGATCTTCGGTTGGCTCGATGACTAATCCTGCCCGTACTGGTGCTGTTAGCAATCCCATCTGTCTTTGTTGGGCCAGCCGCTCATATGCCAACTGGCCAGATACCGCCCTGATTGTGCCGTCGAGTGACAATTCACCTACACAGATGCGATTGGCGGTTAATCCCTCATCAATCTGGTTGGTGGCTTGGAGGTACGCCAGGGCGATTGGCAAATCGAACCCGGAGCCGATCTTACGCATCGAAGATGGTGCAAGATTGACGATTACCTGAGCATTCTTGACTACAAAACCTGTGGATTTCAAAGCTTGGCGCACCCGCCGGGTAGCTTCTTTGACGGCCAGGTCAGGTAGCCCGATGATATAAAAGCCTGGCAGACCGCTGCCGATGCTGATCTCAACAGTGACCGGTAATGCGTCTATCCCATAAATCGTAGCTGTTTTGACGAATCCGACCCGCTGGTTTGCTGGCATCGTCAGTCTCCACAGCAAAAAACATCGCGGTGATGTTTTAGGAAGGCCCGTTGTTCTCCAGTGATGATTATCGAGATAACATCGAAGCGCACCCGCATCGATGGATGTTCAGCCTGACTGAGATAATTCGCTGCAATGATCTCGTAGCGATGTCGCTTTGCCTTTGTAATTGCCTCTTCGGGGAACCCGGTCTCGATACTTCTACGTGTCTTTACCTCGATAAAGACCAGATTGTCATCTTCTTGAGCAATGATATCGGCTTCACCTGAACTACAGCGCCAATTACGTTTCAGGATCTCAATACGCTCGTGTTGTAGATATTTGACTGCTACCTCTTCACCCATAATGCCTATTTGATTAGTTTCTTTTGTCATATGCCTTTACCTCCGTTCGTATGTGCTAGCATGATATCTTTTCATATCATGAATCTCACAGAAATCAGACAACAGACAGTTATTCAGTTGAAACTGATCTGAAACGTAGAGTCGCTAGTTTGTTTACGGGTGATGGCTAAACAGATTAATACAGAATAAAAAGACTTGAGTGGTTTAAAACCGGATTAAAACAAGCTCTCTTGTTCATGCAGGATCGATGAACAGAAACTCTTGCGATGGATCTCAGATAGACCTAGCTTTTTTAGAGCTGCAACGTGTGTTGGTGTGCCATATCCTTTATTGGCTGCCAGTCCATATCCGGGGTACACCTTGTCTACCTTTATCATCCATTCATCTCGAGTGACTTTAGCGATTACCGATGCAGCAGCAATCGATGCCTCAGTAGCATCCCCACCAACTATTGCTACTTCCTGAGGATGGATGTTCAGCGGCCTACCATCTAGCAGCACCACGTCTGGTTCTACATCCAGAGTTTGCAATGCTAACCCGATTGCTTGCCGCAAAGCCATCGCCATACCAAATTGATCGATATCGGCTGCTTCAACTCGTCCCAAACCGACAGCAGTAGCAACCTCGAAGATCCGGCTGGCGAGTTTTCTACGTTGATCAGGTGTTAGACGCTTAGAATCATCAAGACCATAAATATAGGGATGAGCAGGCAGGATCACTGCTGCTACTAACAGCGGTCCAGCCAAAGCGCCTCGACCGACTTCATCGATCCCAACCACAATAGAGTCTGGAGTCGATTCTAAAAGCCGATATAAACCGGTTAGTCGCTGATTTTCGGACTGAGCCCGATTGACTTGTCTTTGTGCTGTCCGCAATGCTGTCTGTATGCCTTTCCGAGGATCATTGCCATATCGCAAAACGAGCTGCTCGAGTTCATCACTCGAAGCAGCCCGGATCATCGCTATTAAGTCCTTTGTGTTGATTTAAGGCCTCCTGGTACTCTCCCTCTTTTGCCAGTGGCTTATGTGGCACTGACGTATTTCGCCAGTCTGACTTGATTATCAGTGACTAGAAGCCCTTCTCACGAATCCGGGCAGCCTTACCGACTTTCTTGCGCAGGTAGTAGAGTTTGGCACGACGCACTGCACCATGTCGAACCACATCGATTTTATCGATTTTTGGTGAATACACGGGATAAGTACGTTCGACGCCGATGCCGCCAGAAAGCTTACGGACTGTAAAGGTCTCACGATTAGAGGCCCCATGTCTACGGATGACATCACCTTCAAAGACCTGGATACGTTCTTTGTTACCTTCGATGATGCGATAGTGGACCCTGACATGATCACCGACGGTGAAATCAGGGAGGTCGGTCTTGATTTGTTGTTGTTCCAGAGCTCGGATGATGTCCATTTCTAAACCTTTTCGATCAAATTGGGTTCATTTCCAGTGGTTAACGCCGAAATTGACGCGACTGCAAAGTATAAATCATAACTCGTCAAGCATGCAAGTAGCAGTGCTGAGTCAAGCGAAGTGATGCTGATTAGAAGATGTGTGGCTGATGGACAATTGATACGCGGTTTTCTCCAGATAATTAAAATCATTCGTTCGGCTGAAAATGCTGCGCCAGGACAAATTGCACAAAGACTTCAAAGACGTCACGCAGGTAAAATTGCGTTTTCATATAGGATTGCATAAACCTCTGATAGTATAGGGGTAGTAGTACTATCACTTGTGATGTCGCCGAAATGGAAAATCGAGGAAGGAGCAGTCTATGCAAAAAAGAAGACTGTTTATTGGGTTGGGAATTCTGGTTTTATGCATACTGATGCTGACCGTTGTGGCTTGTTCGAATGGTCCAAACAGCAGACCTGGAGGTTCCGGGTCAAATGTCACCATACCGGATCCCAACGAGAATGGGATTGTCACAGCCAAACAATGGGCTGAGATCCATCCAGATATCTATGCTTCATACATGGAGAATCTAAAGAATGACCAGATGCCCAGCTATCTGCTGCAATTTCCCTACCTGGTAACGTTGTATGACGGAATGGGTTTTGCCAAGGATTACAATGAGGCTCGCAGCCACCTCTATACGCTGCAGGATGTGGCCGAGACCGCCCGTCCACATGCCCTGGCTAATTGCTTATCCTGTAAATCGCCGGAGTTGACAGTGATGGTCAATACATCTGGCGACAGTATTTATGCGACTGATTTCGCCGAGATCTATGGCAAGATCAGTGAGCCAGTCAGTTGTTACAGTTGCCACGCCAACACCAATGGCGATATTGTGCTTTCATCCAAATTCCTGATTAACGCACTTGGCGCTGATGCTTCCAAGGTCAATTCCAATATCTTAGCTTGTGGACAGTGCCACAACGAATACTATTTTGACCCTGACAGCAAGGCGGTCACCCTGCCTTGGAACGGTATCGACAAAATGCGCCCCGATGATATCCTCGCCTATTACAATTCTATCAAGTTCGTTGACTTCACCAACTCCATCAGTAATACCGGTATGATCAAGATCCAGCACCCGGAGATGGAGACAGTCCTCGGCCAAGGTAATAAAATGCAGATCATGGGCGGTTTGACCTGCTCAGACTGCCATATGGGGATTGCAACCAACACTGCAGGAGATTCATATATCTCCCATAATTGGCAAAGCCCACTGGAGAATCAAGCACTGATTGACAGTAAATGCAGTCAATGCCACAACAATTTAGCCAAAACAGTCGGCGATATCCAAAGTGAGATTACCGCCCGCGAAACCGTAGTCGGCCAAAAGATCGCCAGCTTGCATCAGGCGATCGGAAAGGCTGCAGCAGACGGCAGTAAAACCGATACTGAGCTTGCGGAGTTGCGCTCCCTGTTGCGCGACTCCCAGTTTTATTGGGATTTCTGTTTTGTGGAGAATAGCGAGGGTGCGCACAATTCGGCGTTTGCCAGGAATCTTCTGGATAAGGCCGAAGGTTTGGTTGATCAGGCTCTCGCCAAGTTCTGAAATGTGAAATAGTGTCAGCCGGCCAGGCGATCGGTTGGTCGGTTGGTTTGTGGATTTAGTGTCAGCCGGCCAGGCGATCGCCCGGCCGGCTTGATTTTTACTATACTAAGGTCAAACATCACCTAAAAGACTGGAATGACTACTCCAGGATAGTTGGTGTTGATAAAAGTACGAGTTTTGTCAGACCTTAGCAATTTGACCAAAGCAACAATGCCGGGATCATTCTCGTTCCCTCGCTTGACAACCAGGATATTCGCATATGTCTGAGCCGCAGTCGAACTGGCGTCCTCGCGGGCTAGAACTGTGGTTGGATCCAAGCCTGCAGCTAAAGCATAATTACCGTTGATCACAGCAAGGTCGACCTCGTCCAGTGAGCGAGGCAGAGCAGCTGCTTCCAACTCAACAAAAGTCAGGTTCTTGTGGTTGTTTAC
>JAITUO010000058.1 GCA_031286245.1 Coriobacteriales bacterium | reverse complement strand
CGCATCAGCGAGGAATCCTTTATCAATGTAGTCTTATCTGAAGTCATGTAACGATAGAGCAAAAAAAGCCCCAAGGGCGGAAAGACAGCAAATGCCAGAACAACAAAAATGATTGGGGTTTGGGACTTCTTCACGATTACCGCCTTCCACATTGAGGCCAGGCCTTATGGCCGGTCTACCTTTATCCACAATCGACTGGCCGGCTTGGTACTAACTGACAAACTCCTTGGGGGGTCGGGACGCTCAGACAAGGTCTGCTCCACAGTATTCGCAAACTGCTGGCTGGTTATTATAGATCACACTGTTGGCTGTACACTTTTTGCATTTCATGACATGTCCGACCGGAATCGAAGCTGAGCTCAGGCTTTGATAATAATCAGCGATAGTGAACCTGGGGATTGGTAAGGCCAAAACTCCGGCAGTCATATCTAAGCGGGCGCCTGAAAAAAAGCTCAATTCGATCATCTTTTGCAAGTCTTTTGTGACCGTACCAACGCTTTGTTTGGATAAGTCTGCAATGGCCTGGATCGATATGACTTTACTCTCGACCACTTGCAGATACCTGGTATAACGCTTGGCCCTTTGCCTGATCAAATACCAAATGAATACCGACATTACCCCGCCGATCAGCGGAAACAGGCAGATAAAGAGGTAAAACGCCAACGCTTCATACGGAGCCGAAGCCGGATCCAAAACAAATACACTGAGTCCAACAAGGCCAACGCCAATAAAACAGACGCCGAAGTATAATTGCAATTTGTTGGACGACATCAAGTCGTCCTTGTCTGAAGTCTGGCGCAGGTATAGCAGTAACAGGCCAAGCGGCCAAAAGACAAACATCAAGTTGATTATCAAACCGAACGGGACTCGGAAACTCTTCTTCACTACTGCCTTCCTCTCCAAGGCTAAGTGTTTACAGCAAGACTTCCTGGATAGACAGCTGTCATAAGCCCTCCTGGATAGACAGTCTTTGTGAAAGCCTTCCCTGATAGACAGCCTGCTAAGTACAATATCATACAGTAAACACCCTGCTAGTGGCAGCCTACCTGCTATAATAGTACCGCTCATACATAATCAGACGCCACCAGGCGCCCACAAAACAGGAGTCGAATCGGTGAACCCAGTTATTGTTATCCCTACATATGTCGGCGGCAAGCGCCGTAGTTTAAGCGGTGCCATCATTGGCACTTACGACCATACTACCCCGATCACCCACCAGGGTGAGCTGCCGCGTTGCTTGGAATCCTTACGTAGCCTAGAAATCGCAACTCCGGTAATCCTGCTGGTCGTCACTGAAGAAGGTCTCGAAGCCGAAGCGGGCGACAAGATCCGGGCAATCGCAGCAAATTATGTGGACAGCTTTGAGATTCAGGTCATCGATTCACCGATTGTCTCCCGCTTACATGACCTGATGGCTGTGCTGGGGTTTGATTCAATGATCGAAGGGGTCGACTTGCGAGGCTATGGAGCAATCCGTAACCTGGGCCTGGCAGTTGCCGCAGTCCGCGGGTTCACCGAGGTCATTTTCATCGATGACGACGAGATTGTCACTGAGCCAGACTTCATTGATCGGGCCTTGCATGGCTTGGGACGCCTTTCTCCCAAAGGAGTACCGATCCTTGTCAAAGGCGGTTACTTCATCGATTCGCGTGGCAGTTGGCGCTCGTTGCAAGAAAATGCCTGGTACAACCGCTTCTGGGAGCAGGGTAAGTTATTCAATCAGTGGATGGAAAAAGCCATGTCCAGCGCCCGGCTTTCTCCCTCCAATGTTTTAAATGGCGGATGTATGGCCCTGCACCACGAGGCCTTTGTACGCATCTCCTTTGATGCTTGGATCAGCCGTGGAGAAGATCTTGACTATCTGCTGAACGTTTTGATGTATGGCGGACGCGTTTGGTTCGACAACCAGTTCTATGTGCAGCACAAACCGCCAGTGACCTATTCGGAGGGACAACGCTTTCGGCAGGACATCTACCGTTGGACATATGAGTATCGCAAGCTGGAGTACGCCCGCTCGCAGATCGACCTGCTACAGATCAATCCACGCTCGTTGGATCCTTATCCAGGGCCTTTTCTGGATAAAACCGTAAATCGCCGGGCTTTGATGACCGCGCTGCTGCGCACAATCGGCCGTCCGCGTGACCGCCAGGG
Source organism: Coriobacteriales bacterium (assembly GCA_031286245.1). Classification (GTDB taxonomy): domain Bacteria; phylum Actinomycetota; class Coriobacteriia; order Coriobacteriales; family UBA8131; genus WQXZ01. The sequence continues at coordinate 3,204 of JAITUO010000058.1, read as the reverse complement.
CTACTTGCGAGCTGCTTTGGCGGCTCCCAAGGATGCCAAGGATTATGCAGTTGCTTTCTGTTCCCGATACTTCGAATTCCAGATGCTCTGGCCAAGTTTGATGGCGGAGCTGATGGCTGATCCAAACGTTCAGCGAACCTTGAGCCAAGGGATCGTCGAACCACTGCCAACCGAAGAATAACCGACCGGTCTTTGCCTGCTGGCGGCTAATGGATTACATCTTCTTAATACCGGTTGCCCTGTTCGGCTTGGTGGTCGGCACGCTTTCAGGCATGTTCGGGATCGGCGGCGGTACCATGATCGTACCGCTTTTGAACCTGGTTTTTCAGGTACCGCTGCTCAATGCCACATCGACTTCATTGTTCTCGATTGCTCCCACCTCAATTTCCGGGTCATTGCGCCATCTCAGGCAAAAGACCGTCAAGGTCGCAGTAGCCCTGGAATTCGGTATTCCGGGAGCTGTAGCTTCGGCCCTTTCCGCCTCAATATCCGGCTACCTTCCAGATTATGTGATTTTGGTTGCAGCCTTGGCAGTGATCGCATTCAGCGCTTTTCGGATGTTTCGAGAGGCAGTAAAAAAGCCTCTGGATGAAACCGGGCGAACATCTAAGATGCGGTTTACTAATCCTTTGACCGCTCGCCTTGTAACCATTGGTATCGGCGCTTTTGCTGGATTGATTGCTGGTGTAGTAGGAGTTGGCGGTGGTTTTATTATCGTGCCATTCGGAATGGCACTGTTGGGCTATACAATGAAAGAAATGAGTGCGATCTCACTTTTGTCGATAGCAGTAATTGCCCTGCCCGGGATCGTCATGCATGCCTGGCTGGGACACATCTACTACTTGCATGGTTTAGCTCTGGTTGCCGGTACCGTGCCTGGTGCTTCGTTCGGTGTCTGGTTAATTCGAAAAGTCCCAGAAAAAGCCCTGCGTTTTGCCTTTGGCTGCCTTTTGGTCTTCAGTGGTACGTTGTTGCTGATCAACCGATTGGCTGTAGGGATTTAGCCAGCTTTAGCACCAAAGCTTCGTCATGTTTTAAACCATGCTTTTATCCACAGGCTGATTAGTGCCGGCATTGTGTAAACACAATGCCAGTTTATAAAAGGTTTAAAACAGCTATCAGATTGCTTTCAGACAGCAAATACTAGAATGCCGCTGTGGCAGTCTTCGTTACACATCAATCTGCACTACAGTTCTGGCGTTTGTATGGCAACACACCAGAGCAATATACATTCCAACCGAGTTGGAGAATGCCTGTCCACGAATCGCCCAGCGCTTCAGAATTATTCCAGACAATAGACCGAGGTCTGACTCTGCCATTAGATATAGCGGTTAAGAGTTCACAAGCCAGGCGTATCTTGGCGTTAGCCAGGCCTCATGTCATAAGTAAAAATCTTCTTGATGGCTATTTCGTTGATGCCGGAGAAGAGCTTTTTGTGAGTACAGCAGAATTATGCTTTGTACAAATGGCTAGAGTTCTACCCATTGTCGAACTGATCAAACTTGGCTATGAATTATGTGGAAGTTATTCTCTACCGGCTTGTGAACACCGCACTATAGTAGACGATGTTTCTGGTACGAATCTAAGCCAACATCAACCTCTAACAAGTCACAAAAAGCTTCTATCTTATTCTTGCCAGTTTGAAGGAGAGCGTGGAGCAGGTCAGGCAGCCAAGGCTTTGCGACACATCACAGACGGCTCCGCCTCACCGATGGAGACGGCACTGACCATGCTTCTTACTTTACCCCACAAACTAGGCGGCTACGGCTTGCCCATACCGGAGTTGAACGCACGCATTCAACCGATCAATTCCGTGCGGCAAAGTGCCAGCAAAGGATCCTACTTCTGCGACCTGTTCTGGCCAGAATACAAACTAGCCGCCGAATACGACAGTAATCAATACCATACTGGTGCTGAGCATATAGCTTCCGATTCCAAGCGCCGCAATACCCTTGCGACTTTAGGAATAACCGTGATCACAGTCACCAGCCAGCAACTCCGAAATCTCCAAGAGACCGAGAAAGTAGCCAAACTACTAGCCACCAATATGAACAAACGACTGAGATTTGATAGAAGCCCTAGTTTTTTGAGAACCACCGCGCTCTGAGAAGCTCACTTCTTAGCTAAACCAAGCATCCCATTGACATTTTAGTAACTATATACCAATAAAATGAGTAATCCTGGAAAAATCGGAGTTTCTGGCCAAAAAGAGCCCTCATGTATAGTTCTCTATCGCTTTCACTTCTATAGAATTTTGGGTCAACTCATCTACCTGCGGTTTTAAACTGTGGAGAAAACCGAACCATGCAAAACCGACCAAACAGCCATACATGAGGGCACTTTTTGGCCAGAAACTCTGATTTTTCCAGGAAATGCCTGTTTTGAGCAGAAAAGCCAAGCTTGTTAGTGCCTGTTTCCTGAAGATAGATCGTGTTAGCTAATCCCAGCATCATGAAGACTGATCGAGCTAGTTAATACCCAGCATCGTGAAGACAGATCGAGCTAGTTAATACCCAACATCGTGAAGACATTGGTCAGGATCAGATCAAGAGCCTCACCATAACTGATGCCATTGTTCAAGCTGGTAGCAAAGACACTACCTACCAATGTCAGGAGCACTGCAGCCGCCAGCAGAGTACAGGTTTTGACGAAAGACCAACTGAAAGATTTGATACGGTCAGTTGGGCTACGGCGAGCTAATGCGGGAAATTCATGATAGACATAGATTTGCTTACCCGAAGACATTGTTAAAACTTGATTTGTCGCTGGTTCAGTGGCAGATACCGGCAGATTTGGCTGGCAGGTAGTTGGCAATAACGCCGGGTCGATTGTTGGCATCACTGGTTGACTGACAGCAGTAGTCACAGGTTGCCCGGTTGGAGGAGCAAAGCTATCTTGCTGGCCAATCTCTGACTCTTGCTTGCCATCCAATTGCCGACGCAAGTCATCATTAGCCATGCTGCTTTCCATCAGCTCGGTGATCTTTTCAGCTAACTCCTGCTCAAGCTGAAATTTCTCCTCCATGATCTTTTCCAGGCTGCCTTCGATGACCATGGTATTTGCTGATGCTTGTTTTAAGTCTTCGATCAATTCATCTTGACTGGCGGCATTCAAAGCAACTTGGGTCTGTGTCTGATCTAAGAGCAGTTGGAGCAGCTCATTCTCATCTTTTTGTAAGCGCAGCCTGTCGTTTAGCTCCGATAG
>JAITUO010000055.1 GCA_031286245.1 Coriobacteriales bacterium | reverse complement strand
CGATAAAAGTGCGGGGATTGGGTGCGTTAAGGCGTTGACTCAAACTGCCAACGACCTCAGCACCTGCTGTACTAACCAGGCGTTTTAGCTCGGCAAGTGATTCATCTATGCTCCAATTGGTATCCCCTTTATCAATACCAACCAGTAAAGCTTTTTCAATTGGCTCAGTGGTGACGAACATTGATTCTTTTGCCACGTTTAATCTCCATTTCCTACAGCGTTAGTATAACGCATATATACAGCTAGAGTGCTGTTTCAGTGAAAGCTGAGGCACTGATCGGGAAATAATTGGAATCTGGTTGTAAACCCGCAGTCCAGGATATGAAAGAAAGCGGCAGCGACCAGACGGGTGGTGGTAGCGACCCGACTAGGAGGTTGCTGCCAGACTAGGCGGTTGCTGCCAGACGGGTGGTGGTAGCGACCTTTCTTTTTCAGCTATCGCCTGTCATCCCTGGATGTCCGGTGAAACCATATCGAGAAGTGTTACTCACATAATGACCAGATCATCTTGTGGTTGGTCGTCTAGTAACCCAGTGCTGGACCCAGGTTTACAGGCGTCCAATACAGAAGTACAGTGTGGGCAACGAGTAGCAGCCTCAGCAATACTGGAAGTGCAGAATGGACAGGTCTTAGTCGGTGGTGCTTCTCCAAACTTTTTGTCAGCAAACCTGTTATAAGCTTTAATCAAGAAAAAGATCACTAAAGCGATCATCAGGAATTGGATTACCGCTGCGATAAAGTTACCATATGTTAGATTTGCAGCATTCTCACCAGTGCCGATCGTGATCATCAGAGCAGAAAAATCAGTACCCATGGTTATGATAGATAACAACGGCATGATCAGGTCATTGACAACTGATGTAACGATGGCGTTAAAAGCTCCACCCATGACTACAGCGATCGCCAGGTCGAAAACCCTGCCTCGCGCTATGAAAGCCTTGAATTCTTGGACTATCTTCACAATGCCTCCCCGTGTGTCAGGTTAAAACAAGACTGGGTTTTACCGGTCTTGAGTTTCGCTTACCAAAGCAACGGACTGAGACTATTATAGACAAATATTGTCCTGCTATAGAGTGTAGAGCCAGCCATAATGCAAGGTTTGACTGGTTCAGACGCATGTTCAAAAGCTAATCTAGCCTGGGAGCCTGCTTAGGAAAATGGCAGGCTCCCAGGTTGGCAGACTTGTCTAGCGACTGACTCGTTTGCAGTCGCTGGACTGGGCAAGGTATTTAGTCTTTTCTACCTACCGTGCCTAAGTAGTAGGCCATTGATGCCTGCGGGCAATTGGCCTGCCGTTGATCAACCAGCTGCATCTTCTCGGCAAAATCTGAGCATAACTCGGAAAATGCTAACATGGCGTGGTTAGATACCTGTTCTTTCGAACCTGTATCTACCTGGTCTTGGATGTCTGCTTGATCCATTGTCCCTCCTTTCAGTAGTGATGATTGGCTTTGGTTTGGGAGAGTATTGCTAGCGATCCCCAACAAACCCCGGTGGTGGTTTATTATGCATAGGCTACTTTTCGCATTTGTAGCAGTTGCCAATGCACCACCTTCGTCCCACAGTTTGAAACTGTGGTGCCTTTTGCTACATTCAGGTGAAACAAAACGCGTTCGCCACCATAGGGTAACGAACGCGTTGGAGAATTCCACTTTGTCGCTTACCTGGTTTTTGGCAGGAGCGATGCTGTCAATCGGCATGTATCTGACTTATCCCTGATGGGCTTCACAGTGACCAGCTCGCGGGGATTTACACCCCATTCCATGTCTCGCGATATGCGACCCGATGCAGCATTAGGCTGGACTCATTCTGACTCTTGCCTACAAAACTGTCAAGCTGCCTAATATGGAGGGGTTCAGGAGCATCTGTCTAATGGTTACTGTTTACTCCTGAGGGTGGTTATCACTTCTGATACACATCAAATACTCAGCACTTAGCTGACTTCCGGTTGTCTGGCAGGCTGGCATCAAAATGCTGCTGACCTTGATATTCCCTTACATCACCATTGGCAAACTGTAAGGGGTGGTGCGAAATAAGCCAGATGCCATCTCGACAGAGCAGGTTAGAGTATGACAGAGTAATGAAGAGCTTTCACTGGTGTGACCAGTAACAAATGATGCACTACGGTAGTTTGTAACTTGTGTGATTGCGGATTTTCACTGAATCAAAGGGACCGATTATTGCAGTTACTGCTGGTGTAAGCTCCCTGTTCAGATCCGACGTAATAAAGCGATCACTTTACCCAATATCGTCACATCATCTCGGGCATATATTGGATCCATGCTTGAATTCTCTGGCTGTAGCCGAATGCGGTCAGACTCTCGATAGTAGGTCTTGACTGTAGCCTCACTATCAATCAGAGCGACGACAATCTCGCCATTATTTGCTGTTGTCTGTTCTCGGACAACAACATAGTCACCATCAAAAATACCAGCTTCAACCATCGAATCTCCTCGGATTGTTAACATGAATGAAGCCGAATCACCAACAACCTGAATCGGCAGCGGTAAGGTATCTTCGATATCTTCCTGAGCCTCGATAGGTACTCCAGCAGCAACTTGGCCGATTAAGGGCAAACTGATGATACTGCGGATGATTTCTGTCGGCCCACCTGCCTTTTGATACTCCGGGTCATCACTGATAACTGTCAGAGCCCTGGCTGATGATCCATCACGTCTGATATAACCTTTTTCTTCAAGCGTGTTTAAATGCGCATGGACGCTTGATGTCGAAGATAGGCCAACAGCTTCGCCGATATCCCGGACACTCGGCGGATATGAGTTTTCAAATGCAAAGGTTTGGATGAAGCTCAGCACCTCACGCTGGCGTTCGGTGAGATCGTTTTTTTCAGTCATTGCATCCTCCTTGAGATTTATCCATATCACTATATACCATTTGCTTGAAGATATCAAACATTTGTTCGGACTTGGGTTGTAGGGGGTAATGAAAAGAATACTGGCTTGATTGACATTGGAAGTGCTAAATCTGACTGAGTCTGACATAGTAAGTGCTAATGCAGTTGCACTTCCATTGTCATAATCACCCTACCTCCATCACATGTTTCAGCCAGCCACTACATGGCTCTGTCCATACAATATGTGGTTTTATGTTCGCATACAGCAATAGATGCTTTCTGGCTAAAACCTCTAAGCAATAAATATGTTTTCAGCTCTTGCCAGTCTGATCCTGTCAGCCATCCGATCACCTCAGTTTTCATCTAGTTCTAATCCACATTTGATACTGCATACGGAATAGCTCACTCACTCATTCACTCACACGTAAGAGACGTTTTGGACATCAGGGTAAATCATGGGCAGGCCCAGGTAGGCCTTGCTCTTCTCAGCCAAGCTTCGCTAAGGCATGTAAACAACCAATTCTTAAAAAAATGGCCCAAAAGTGGACTTGTGTAGTGGATAAACGCCTAAATACAATTGAATTCCATTGTATTTAGGCGTTTACGCGGTAAAACCCACTACACAAGTCCACTTT
>JAITUO010000194.1 GCA_031286245.1 Coriobacteriales bacterium | reverse complement strand
CAGAGAATTGGTCGCGTCCAAAAACCGAGGTGCAGGCGCTGATGAACCTGTTTGCCAAAACGATGGCGGCTGAGTTGGACGAGCTTTCCAAAGAAGGCGTACGCATTCGTGTGATCGGTGATGTGGGACTGTTTCCTCTGGCAACAAGGCAGGTGTTTATAAATGCGCAAGCTGAGACGGCGCGCAATCAGGGGATGACTCTGGTTGTCGCTTTGAATTACGGCGGACGGCAGGAGATCTTAAAAGCTGCCCAATCGCTGGCTCGCCAGGCTGTGGCAGGAGGACTCAGCACGGCTGAGATTGAGGCTATGACCATTGAGCAGTTTGCAGCAGAACTGGACACAGTGGGCATTCCTGATCCTGACCTTTTAATTCGCACCAGTGGAGAATTTCGGATTTCCAATTTCATGCTTTATCAACTGGCATACAGTGAAATTTATATATCGCCGGTGCTTTGGCCGGACTTTGACCGCTATGAACTCTTGCGGGCTCTGCTGGATTATCAAGGCCGTCGCCGCCGCTTTGGGGGTGTGTCATGAGCAACCTCGCTCAGCGGACTCTGACAGCCATTATCTATGGAGTTACACTAATTGTCCTGACTTTGATCAGTGCTTTTACCACTATGCTGATGTGTTCAGCATTGGCAGGTATCTGTGCGTTTGAGTTTTATGCCATGTTGCGTTCAGATGCCAAACTCCCGAACGAGTGGATAGGCACCGTGACAGCAGCTGCATACCCGGCTGCCTATTACTACTGGCACTTCAATGGTTTGTTGACCTTGACAGTGGCAGCGGCGACTGTGCTGCTGGTCTGGTATGTCTTTTATACCCCCGCCCGCATCACCGATGTGTCCCTGACCTTGTTCGGTTCTTGCTACACTGGCCTGCTGTTGGCGATGTTGATCAGTATTCGAGACATTTTGCCAGGCATTTGGGGTGGCCTGCTGGTAGTTGGTGTTCTGCTCTCGGTTTGGGCTAACGATGCCTTTGCCTACCTTTTTGGGTCACGGTTCGGTAAACATAAGCTGGCGCCGCGTATTTCTCCCAACAAGTCCTATGAAGGCTTCTTCGCAGGCATTATCGGTTCAGTGATCGCCTGGTGCCTGTTGGTATTAATCCCTGATCTGGAATTCGACTTCACGCTGGCGATTATCGGCGGGTTGCTGACAGGCGTGATGGGTATCTTGGGTGACCTGGTGGAATCACGCATCAAACGCTCCACTGGTCACAAAGACTCTGGCAAGCTGTTGCCCGGGCACGGAGGGTTCCTTGACCGCTGCGACTCGCTTTTGATCGTGGCTGCTGTAGCATCATTGTACTTCCGGATTCTAGGGATGTGGTGAGCTAGTGGTTAATCTGGATAAGCCCGTGCGTCTGGTTATCCTCGGCTCGACCGGATCCATCGGTCGACAAGCTTTGGAAGTTGCCCGGGCTTATCCAGAGTTAATAAAAGTCGTAGCTTTGGCAGCCGGCAGTAATCTCGAATTACTACTCAGCCAAGCTATGGAGTTTGGTGTATGTGATATTGCAGTGGCTAGCATGCCAAACCAGCCAGGCTTGCTGCCGCAAAATGTCAGGCTGACCACTGGGAACCAGGCTGTAGTGGCTTTAGCTGGCTTGGACGAAGCGGATTGCGTGCTGAATGCCATGGTCGGAGCGGTCGGGCTGAAAGCTAGCCATGCTGCTCTGCTGAACGGCAAGCGTCTGGCTTTGGCTAACAAGGAATCGTTGGTTATTGGTGGGGATCTGTTGATGCATGAGGCTGCTCCGGGGCAGTTGATACCGGTCGACTCCGAGCATTCGGCGATTTTTCAGTGTCTGGTAGGGGAGAGTCATGCCGAGCTGGCGCGGATTTGGCTGACCTGTTCCGGTGGGCCGTTTCGCGGTTGGCGTCGAGAGGTATTGCAAGCTGTCACACCTGAAGCTGCCTTGGCGCATCCGACCTGGAAGATGGGCGCAAAGATCACGATTGACAGCGCAACACTGATGAACAAGGGGTTGGAGCTGATTGAGGCCATGCACTTGTTTGACTTGTCGCCTGAAAAGATCAAGGTGGTTGTTCACCCGCAGAGCCTGGTCCATTCACTGGTTGAGTTTCATGACGGTAGCTTCAAAGCAGTCATGGGAGTAGCCGACATGCGTGTACCGATCCAGTATGCCTTGAGTTGTCCAACGCGATGGCCCGGAATGGTTGATGAACTTGATCTTTCCCAGTTGGGTACCATTGGTTTTGAGCCGCCGGATTTGGCAGTGTTTGGTTGTTTACGTCTGGCTATTGATGCTGCTTTGGCTGGTGGCACAGCCCCGGCTGTACTAAATGCAGCAAACGAAGTGGCGGTAGCTGCTTTCCTGGCTGGTCAGGTAGGTTTTTTTGACATCGAGCGCTGTGTGTCTACTGTATTGGCTGGTCACCAGGTCGAAACTGTAGCCAGTATTGAGCAACTAGCTGCTATTGACGCTGAAGCTCGAGTCAAAGCGGAGGAGTTCTTAGCTGGCACTGAGGCGCAGCATAAAAAGACTATCGAACAGCAACTGACGAAACCTCGAAATATGATCGGTCAAACCGAAGCGGAATTCCTGGCTGGATATGATGTCAGGCATTATGATCGACCTTCAGTAACCGTGGATATCGTCTTGTTTGTTCGTTCAGCCGGTGAAGCAGAACCTGGCCTGCTGTTGATTAAACGGGGCAACCATCCATTCATCGGCACATGGGCGCTACCGGGAGGTTTCGTTGGTTCGCAGGAGACTGTCGAACAAGCCGCATTACGTGAACTGAATGAAGAAACAGGTGTTTTGCCCAATCAAGTCGAGCTGCGACAACTGAAGGTTTTCAGCGACCCCGAGCGTGACCCGCGGACACGCATCATTACCTGTGCTTTCGTGGCTGAGATCGATGACGTTGAACTCAACTTACAAGCTGGCGATGATGCAGCAGCCGTTGAGGTGTTCAGTTTGGACGAAGTCAGGCAGTTGGAACTGGCCGGAGATCATCAGCAGATCATCGAGTATGCTTTGAGACATAGTTTGCATTGACGCGCAACACACACTGACACAGATTTGAATGCAGAGGTGCTAGCTTTCCAGGACCTCTGGTGAACTTAATATACCGGTATTACTCGTACCCTATTTGTTTCTCAACCACCTCGTGCCAGTACTCAATTTACTCTGCCTCTGTACTCTGTGCAGTCAAGTCAGAGGTAGCTTCTTGCACTAACATGCCAAATTTTGTCCCAAAAGTGGACTTGTGTAGTGGGTTTTGTCTCAGAAACCTCTAAATTCCATGGAATACCAGGTAATTACGCTAAATATCCACTACACAAGTCCACTTTTGGGACAAAAAGTAAGTGTACTGGTACAAGGCGGTCTAGAGACTTGGTCTAGGAGGTTGGTCGCTTAATTGAGCTTGTTTGATTGTGAGTTTTTGCTTATCAAAGGCGCTGGGGTGAGTATACCTCACCCCAGCGCAGGCATGCTGCCAGTGCCCCGGCGTTGAGCCGGGGCACTGAGCGGTCTTCTCCACACTAATAATTATTCGATTAATAGAAACTATGCTGCAAGGTTTTAAACTCTTCACCGACCCAACGGATGCGCTGCAGCTCATCCTCTGGCATTCCGGGCATGCCTTCAGCAAACATGGCGAAGTCCATCATCGAGAAACCTCCGCCGGGAGCCAAGGCGTTGATGTAGTCGCGGGTCTCGGTCTTGACCTGCTCCTCAGTGGTGGAGGCGTCCCAGAAACGCATGTCCGGGCCACCGGTGCAAAGAGCCAGGTTGTTGCCATATTTGGCTTTGAGGGCGACAGCATCATTAGAAGACTGGACAGGATCCCAGAAAGTGCAACCCATGTCGACCAGATCATCGCAGTAAAGCTCAAAGTGGCCGCAGTTGTGCATGCCGACCGGCAAACCGGCTTCCAGCCAGACTGCGTAATAACGCCGCCAAGCCGGGGCAAAGAGATCCTGAAACATCGGCAGCGATAAGAAGGGGTTGCGCTCATGGGCGATATCGTCACCTAAGAAGCCGTAGTCTGGTTTGTAATGGAATATGTACTTCTTAGCCAGGTCGACTGACCAGTCGCAGAAGTATTCCATCATCGCCTTGACCTCGTCGGGTTCTTCAAAGCAGGCTAACAGGCCTTCATCGAAGCCCATGAAGGACATCAACGATTCAAAAAAGCCGACTCCAGGAGCAGTAGTGCCACCGAAAGGCAGCTCCGGGTCACGCAAATTTAAGGCTTCTTTGGCCATGATCTCCCAGTCGATTTTCTCGTCGCTGGGCACCTTGATGATGTCGCGCCATTTGGTGATGT
>JAITUO010000061.1 GCA_031286245.1 Coriobacteriales bacterium | reverse complement strand
CGGCGTTTTGCAGGATGCGTTAGAAGCCATCCGGCAGTTTGATGCCATGCTGAGTGAGGCCAATAGTGCCCAAGCCCAGGCAGCTGTGCTGGAAGTGATTGCGCGATATCTCGAAAGCCTGCTGGCTCAGGCTATCCTGGACGGTACTGCAACTTCAGAGTTGGTCGATCAGGTTACGGCAGCCCGTCAGGCGGCTGATCTGGCCCAGGCTATTGCTGACGCCCGCTATACGTCAGCTTACGCTTGGCAGGCGATCTGCAACAGTCTGTTGGTGATGGTTGGTGTGCAAGTAAGCATGCAATCCGCCGCAGTGGTTTCTGCTGCTGATTTGTATTTGGTGGCTGGTGAGTCGGTTGGTCTGGCGGCAGAGCCTTTATCTGTGGCGGCTATGGGTTCGGTCAATGGCAATGCCCCCGATGGTATCTTCCTGGCTGGCATTGCTGACCTGACCACCTTAGGCGAGCTGGTCACCGCCGGTAAGCTGGCTGTAGTCACCAGCGGAGACATCAGCCAGTCCAGCGTTTTGATTGCTGTTGCGGTCGTCGACTTAGGCTCCCTGTTTGGCTCGGTCGGTGCAGCTGATGCATTTATCCAACTGGGCACTGAGTATCTGAGCGGTTATGCCGAGCACTTCTATGTGGAGAATATCGGCGACTTGGTTACCGGGCTTATCCACAGTAAAGAATTGGAACTGATAGTCCACGGTGACCTTGATGCGGACAGCAGCTTGTTAGTCAATATCAGCGGCGGTAATGCCAAGCTGGTTGTTGATGGGCGGGTAGCCGATATTGGCGAGCCTCTGCGAGTCGATTTATCCGGTAGTTTGACTGTTGATGCTTACGGCGAGATCAGTGTCTACGACCTGGCTGACCTGGATTTGGTTGCCAACAGCCAGACCAGTCAGGTCAATGCTCAAGCCGTCGGCAATGTTAACCTTGCCAACAGCGATGGACAGGATCTGGTCGTCGGTCTGGTGATTGCCGGGGGCGTTGCTTCGATTGATTCCGAACGGAACCTGGTGGAAGGCAACCGTTATGGCGCCGATGCGACCGTCACCGCTCATAGTGTTTATCTGACTGCTGTTGGCGATATCGGCAGTGCGGACCAGCTTTTCGCAATTGACATAGCTGCTGAGTTGGGCGGCTGGTTAGCTGGCATTGCTGCTGATATTTACATCACTGAGGTCCATGGTGACCTGGTGGTAGCCATGCTGAAGTCCACTGTCGGTGACATTGTGCTGAGTGCACCGGAGGGTAGTATTCTCGACAGAGGTGATACTGGCGCGGTTCTCAAGCTTGCGCTGGAAGCTCTCCGAGCTGCTAACAATGCCCGCGTTGCTGCTGAGTCCGCCGAGAGCCGGGCCAAGATACTGGAAGAGTACGCCAGGCGTCTGGAGGCTTTGTTGTTGAAAGCTGAGGCGGATCGCCAGGCGGCTTTGGCAGCCTTGACTGAGGCTGAAGATGAGCTTGACCGCATAGCTTTGGAGCTCGATCAAGCTGAGGCAGACCGCCTGTTGGCTGAGCAGGTTTTAGCTGATACTGAACAGCGCATCTTGGATCTGGAACAATTGCTGGCTGAGATCGAAGCGATTTTGGCGGATGACAGCCTGACCGCTGCCGAACGCTCAGCCTTAATTGTCTTACTTTTAGGTGGAGAAGACCTGGACGTCCTGACAGCGGAGCTGGCTACGTTGATAGGATTGTTGCCTGATCTGGAAGCTGATCTTGCTGATCTGGATGGCTTGGTTGGTGAATTATCAGCGAGGTTGGAAGCGCAGCAGTCGGTGGTTGATGAGCTCGATGCGGCTTACCAGGCAGCTCTTTTGGCTGAGGCCGAAGCCCTGTCAGCAGCAGTGGCTGCTCGTCAGGCTGCTAGCGACCAGCGACTTGCAGCCGATACTTTGCGGGTTGTCGCTGACGCCTTGCAAGCAGCGGCTGAAACTGCCTTGGAGGCTGCCTTGGATGTCGCATTTGATGTCGCACTGCATCAGCCGCCGGCAATCCAGGCAGCCGGCAACCTCGATCTTTACGCTGCTAATACGGTTGGTACCAGTAAACGACCGCTCTCGGTGGCTGTCGGTGGAGTTGTCAATGCTCGGGCAGCCAAAGGTGTGTTTATTGCTGGTGTTGGTGACTTGAAGCTGGGAAAGATCGAGACTGATGATAAAGCTGAGATCATTGCAATTGGTGACTTAAGCTCTGACGGTACTGTGATCAGCATCCCGGAGATCGATCTCAGCTCGCTGCTCGGTGATGTTGGAAAGCCTGGTGAAGTTGGAAAGCCCGGTGAAGTTGGAAAGCCCGGCGAGCCGATTGTACTGGCTGTTGACAGACTCTCCGGCTATGCCAAGCAGGGTTTTTATGTCAAAAATCTGAAGTCGGTTGAAATTGGCACGATACAGGCGAGTACTGTTGACTTGGTAGTCGAAGGCGATGTCACGGCTGCTTTAGGAACTGACGCCAACATAATCGCTGATGACCTGAGTTTAACGGCTACTGGTGATGTTGGCAGCCATGGAAGCCCGCTACGATTGGCAGCAGATCGACTGACTGTACATGGGCGGAATCTCTTCTTGCATTTGCTGATTGATACAACTATCCATCAAATCATTGGCAAGGACATTTGGATCAGCGGCGATGCCTACATTTGGGCGGATGCGGACCTTCCAGCGGACCAGTACCACATCATCGGTGACAACCTGGATATCGAGGCCTTTGGTGATATTGGGGCTCCCGATATGTACATGCGGGTCTGGATACCGGGAAGTCTGCGTGCAGTATCCAAGTACCTGGATGTCTACCTTATCAATTATTATCATGAGCCAGAGCCAGAGCCAGAGCCCGAGCCTGGGCCAGGGCCGATTCCGAGGCCACAGCCGGGGTTGGAGCCAGCACCAGGTGAGGAAATCAGAGTCAGAGAAACCCCACCGGGTGTTAAAGGCCCCATCATAATAATCCCAGAAGTCCCGAAAACTAACGGGGGCAACGGAGGCAAAACAGACGATGGCAAACAAGATGGCAAGGGCATCGACATCTTCGACAATTGGGCATTAATGAACCTGATCATGATGCTTTTGGGTCTGCTCATGGCTTTGTTACTGTTCGTGTTATTGTTCCGCCGCCGTAAAGAACAGAGTGGGCTGGAGCGTTGGCGCGCTAAGAAGCCACGTCGTCGGGTAGTGATCGGTCGTTCGGTCAGCCTGTTGCTTGGACTGGCTGCTGTCGGGCTCTTTGTACTGACTGAGAACATCACCGGTTCGATGATCCTGGCGGATATCTGGACGATTCCACACGCCATCATTATCGCTACCCAGACTTTGATCTCGCTGGTATTCCGGAACCCTGACAAGGGTGGCGGTAAACCAGTGGCTGCATTGGGAGAGACAGGCGGTTTATAAATTACACAAGGGCATAGCTGTGTATAGCAAACAATGTCAGCAAAGCTGGTAATGCTGGCGACAGCATTTCTAGTGGCAGTAAAACTGTCGCCAGCTATGCCCTTGGGCACTAATGATTGTATTTGTCTTAACTCTAGTCTACCTGTCTTGTTTTTTTATGCTCCGTGCCTATGCCAAGTCTTCCTTGCTCATCTATGGCACTTAAATGTCAATTCTGGTAGCATACGATTTCGTGTCGCAGCCTTTATGGCTAGTTTTTTGACACCTAAGTCGGGATGTGGCTCAGCTTGGTAGAGCGCTCGGTTCGGGACCGAGAGGTCGCTGGTTCAAATCCAGTCATCCCGACCAGTACTGTTTCAAAACAATCTCAAATCCATGATAAATTGCGGCGAAAGCCGGTATAGAAGTCTAGTTGAAACTATGCATCTGAAGAGTCCTGCTGAAATTCTGTCGGAGACTAAGCCGAGTCCCGGTATTTGGAACAGTCAGACAAGGAGTTTTGATATGGCGCGAAAATTTTGCCGCAAAAACATACTTTTTGTATGGTTTTCTATGAGTATAAATTCGACAAGTTTTCAAGTACGACCCATCTACCAGGCCTTTTAAAAACCATAGGAAAAAAAACTGGCTTTCCACTAATAGAAAAACATACAAAAAGTATGTTTTTGCGGCAAAAAAGAAGGATTGCTCAATGGAACTGTTAATTACCCATAAATCAGCTCTTGAGTACTGGCGTCTCAATGGGGTGGAGAAGTGTAATCTTGGTCGTAACCAGGCGAGAAGGACTGCTCCTGATAATCCACCTAGCAGCTTTGCTTTGTATCACGCCAGCAAGACTTTTGGTTTATCCTTGCCGATCGTTTATACCGTAGGCATGGATAAAGCCAGACGGACGTCAGAAATAGCTCAGCCACACTCATATTGTGGTTATTATCCAAAAGGTAGCCTAATCGAAATTGATGAAGGGTTTTTGATCAGTTCACCAGAGCTATGTTTCTACCAGATGTCTTCAGAACTATCTTTTTGCAAACTAATCGAATTAGGCTTTGAGCTCTGTGGAACTTACGTCTTACCTGTACAGAATACAAATGTAGGTGATACTGACAGTAAACGTTTCTATGGTCGTAAGTTACTTACTACAGCTAGCAAAATGGAAGCATTATCCAGGCAGATGAGAAAGTCAAAGTATCAAAAACTAGTTCATAGGTCTTTGGTATACATAGCAGACAATTCCGCTTCTCCGATGGAAACAAAACTAACCATGCTCTTAACATTGCCTTACAGCATGGGAGGTTATGCATTCCCCATGCCTGAGTTGAATGCTGGTATCATCCCTTCAAAGTCAGCAAGGAAAAGCTCAAGCCAAACATCATACAGCTGCGATCTTTTTTGGCCTGAGTATAATCTGGCGATCGAATACGATAGTAAGATGTATCACTCAGAAATCGAAAAGATAGACAAAGATTCCAGAAAACGAAACAGTCTGACAGCACTTGGAATTACCGTGATCACTGTGACCAGCCAACAGATGAGGAACGCTGGTGCTTTCGAAAAAGTAGCTCACCAACTCGCTTCAAACATGGATTGGCGTCTACGACATCATGAGCGACCATCTTATGCAAAAGCCCGTCTCGAGCTACGCAATATGCTGCTATAAGATATACAACAGAAATAAATTTCATTAATGTGGAGAAGACCTTGACCTTTGTCGGTTTCGATAGGATTAGTGGTTTCCCCTAGGTTTAGATTGGATACTCCGGTTGCTGGGATCTACCAAGCCGAATTCAGCTCAGTAGACGCTTACATGTGATTCACTAATCTATTTCCGATTAAAGTAGTAGCAGGGAGCGATGTGTCGCTCCCTGCTATAGGTCGTTGTTTAATACTCAGGTTTACTGAACTATTCTTCGTCTACTTCAATATCCGGGAGTAAAGGATCGTCCTCGTCTAGAATCGCTAGTTCTGTGTCTTCCGGAGCCGCAGGTCCTTCTTCCTCTGTGGCTGCTGGTTCGTCTACTTCTGAAGCGGCAGGTTCATCCACAACAGAAGCGGCGGGTTCGTCGATGACGACAGATTCATTCTGGAGTTTAGCCAGAGCGGTGTCATAGTCCTCGAAGACCCAGCAACCAAGATTCCAATCCCAATACCAACCCCAGGCAACTTCCAGATTCTCTTCAGCAGAGAACAGAGATAATCTAGCTGGTGTGTAAGGAGGTGCAGGTGGATTCATAGCAGGAGCCTTACCTTCGGCATAACCGATGATCTCCAACAACTCAATGCTCATTTCCATATACCATCTGCCATGGTTGTTGGAGTAGCCCGGGCGGTTCGGGCTCCTGTTATACAGGCTTAACCGGAGTGTGAAGTAGCCTGTATCTTGGTCATCAACGGGCACATAGAACTCGAAGTAGTCTCCACTGCCAACCGGCGGATCCATGAATGGATACCAGAATTCAGGGGTTTCCTGCTTATTACCAAACTGATCGTAATATGTGACAGTCAGGTATATAGTGTCACGGCTGCGACCTCCTGGCGAGTTCGGGTTGTTAAAGTATTGGCCAGCGTTTACAGAGTCTTCAACGGGGTCTTTCGGGGTGTTGTATGCGTTCTCCGGCCCCTTGTAGATCTTGCCAACCGCAAAGGTTGGATAGTCAATAATGACAACCCGGTTGGTAAACGTTACAGTATAGGACTCATTAGC
>JAITUO010000184.1 GCA_031286245.1 Coriobacteriales bacterium | reverse complement strand
AGTCCCATCTGGCGAAGCTGCCAAGCGACCGGAAGTTGTCAGCGAACTCTGGCGGGTGATGGCAAAAGTCGGAATCAAACCAAATAACTTACTGATAGTGCTGGGTGGTAGTGCGACTTTAGATCTGGGTGGCTTTGTTGCCAGCACCTACCAGACTGGGATTGATTGCGTGTATCTACCGACGACTCTGCGTGCGATGATCGACACTCCGACTACAGGTCGGGTTAGAATCAACCTACCAGAGGGAGCAAACCTGGTTGGCAATCTACTCCAGCCACGTTTTGTAGCAGCGGATCTCAATACATTGGCCAGCCTGGCAGAAGAGCAGTGGGCGAGCGGTTTGACGGCTATCGCCAGGGCAGCACTGGTGGCTGGGCAAAAAGACTGGCAATGGTTGGCTGCTAACCTGGGTAAGTTGCGAGACCATGATCTGGTAACTGTGCAAGCAGCAATAGTCAAGGCTGTAACAGCACAGGCAACATTGATAGCCAATGATGAGTTTGGCTTAAGCAACAATCATCTGCTGGACTTCGGCGTTAGTTTTGCTGAAGCATTGCAAGCTCTAAATAACTCAATTCCATATGGTATTGCCTTGGCAGAGGGTACGCGCTTCGCTTCTCACCTGGCAGTCGAAGCCATTGGAGCACCACGAGCTTTTGTAGCTGACCTTGAAACTCTACTTTCAGCCTTGGGTTTGCCAGCTTTATCGGTCGAATACACTACCGACATGTCAGCCGATCTGCTTTTCGACTGCCTGCAGGCTAAACAAAACTATGGCCAGGGTATACAATTCGTTCTAGTTAAATCTCCTGGTAACCTTGTTTATCAGGCAGTTGATCCGGACTTGGTGAAGATATACTTGATTTACTGGGAGCAAGCACGCAGAGCCTTATAAACACACTGGTATAACAAGCAGTCGACGAGAGAGGACAGGCATGAGTATCAACGAACGACTCCATCGCCTTGATAATGTAATGACTGACCAAAACCTGGATGCCTATCTGGCTACCAATACTTCAGACATCCGCTGGTTGACAGGCTTCTCGCATGTCTTTGATAGTGAACAAGCCCATGCTATGCTGGTTAGCAGCTCACTTTTGACAAATGACCCATTGCGTCTGTTGCATACTGATATGCGGTATTCCGGTGCCATGCGCCAACAAAACGATGGTACCCTTGACGTCTTAGACGATGAACGCAAACCACACAGCCAATTTGTTATTGAGCAGTTCACTGCTCTGGCTACAAGTAAATATCGGGATAAAACCTTGCGCATCGGTATCGAGACTGATCTGTCTCTAGCAGTCTTTCGATCCCTGACGAAAGCGCTGGACGAGTCAGAGCTAGGCGCTTATGAGCTAGTAGAACTACCAGGATACATTCAAGCATTACGGGCGGTTAAGGATCTTGATGAGATCCAAGCACTAAAGAACGCCCAGCAAATCACTGATGCCGGGTTTATCCACATGCTTGAATTTCTGAAACCTGGACAGAGCGAAGCCGAAGTTGCTGTCGAGCTGGAGTTTTTCATACGACGGATCGGCTCAGAGGATGTATCTTTCTCTGCGATCATCGGCAGCGGTCCTAACTCAGCTATACCCCATGCAATACCAGGCAAGCGGCAACTTGAACGTGGTGATTTCGTAGTTATGGACTTCGGTGCCAAGTTGGATGACTATCGTTCGGATATGACGCGGACTGTTGTCATTGGTTCAGCTTCCGAATATCAACGTGAGATTTATGCAACGGTTTTAACGGCACAATTGGCAGCACTGGTAATGATCAGTCCTGGAGTAAAGATGGTTGTTCCATATGACAAGGTGAATGCGATCTTTGCTGAGCACGGCTTTGAACCACTGACTCACGGGCTTGGCCATGGTGTGGGGATCGATATTCATGAAGCGCCGACCATGGCGCTAAAGTCCGAAGGTGAACTGGTTGTTGGGCATGTAGTGACTGTTGAGCCAGGAATTTATATCGAAGGTTTTGGTGGCGTACGGATTGAAGACTACGGCGCTGTCACTGAGTCTGGATTTGATAACTTCACTACTTCAGCTAAAGAGCTGGTAGAACTGTAAACAACTTTCAGTACCAGCTCTGCCAGTCGACTGGCAGTCGCCAGTTACCCAATGATTCAAACAGCCGGCCTGACACCGGCTTATGTCGAATTGCTTATTCTGAAGATTCTGCGAGCTGGATACGCATCCCGTCCAGGTCAGGGAAGAAGATAAAGCGGATCGACGGGTTCGGTGAAACAGGGCCTTCGAAGGCGATGCCTTTTTCATTAAGCAGTGCCATCATCGTATCTAGAGAATCAACTGAGAAACCCCAAGAAATGTCTGTTCCAACATTGATATCACGGCCACTGCCATCTGCTATCAGCTCAATCTCCACCGGGCCAGCTCCTCCCAGGAAGGCGATCTCGCTGCCCGGCCCAGCCGGGAACCGTCGCGTGACATGCAGACCTAAGATCTCCTCATAAAAAGCGATACTGGCGTTTAAATCCTTGACACGTAAAGTGCTCCATTGCAGCTCCATTAGCCACCTCAAATCCTCACAATACCACCATAAGGCGGTATTCTCCCATAGTTTGTAACAAACATACCGACTGATCCCGTTGAACCGCATGTAGGCATGCTGTCACCACTCTCTACGGTATAGACTACACCCAAAGCGAACTGGTTGCTAGACTTCTGTGATCTTTCATGCTTGGCAAACTGTCTCTAGTTCCCTTTACCTTCAACCCATTTCAGCTTGACATCGAACAAATGTTCAGGTACTCTGGTGTCATGGTAATCCAGCCTCGTGCTACATGGTTCAATCGAAAACCAGAGGAGGAGTATCGATGGAACTAATCGACAAACTGACGATCCTTGCCGATTCTGCTAAATATGATGTTGCCTGTACTTCCAGTGGAGCAGAGCGATCTTCAGTGCCAGGTCAACTGGGTAATGCTGTAGCAGCCGGAATCTGTCATGCTTTTGCTGAAGACGGGCGCTGTGTCTCTCTGTTGAAGGTCTTGCTCTCTAATGTATGCTCATATAACTGTGCTTATTGTGTGAATCGATCCAGTAATGAAATCCCCCGTGCGACATTTACTGCTCGCGAACTAGCGGAGTTAACAATCGGCTTTTACCGCCGCAACTACA
>JAITUO010000152.1 GCA_031286245.1 Coriobacteriales bacterium | reverse complement strand
CTTGATGATTGTCCAGGCTGTCTTCTACCGGCGGAAGCGGGAAAACCAGGGATTTCTCATCCTCGGCGAATAACTTCCATAAAGCCTGAGGATCAGGTTTTTGGATAGCCAATGCTACTCGCGATATTCGAACGCTGAGGTTTGAATTGGGAAAATGGATCAGGCGGTTGCGTCTGCCCAGGTCCAATAGCTGTTTACGCCAGTATTCGATTTTCTGATCAAGATTGATTGTCATCATACGCCCTTCTCGGGATCGATGAGTAGACCGCATTAGGAGAAGGTTCAGTCCGGCTGTCTGAACGCATATAGTATAGAGCAAATCTTTCGCCAAAATTCCTCCATTACTCTCATACCTCTCGCTTTTCCGTTCTAGCATAGGCAAATCTGGGTTAAGCCCCAAATCTGGGGGAAATCTGGAGAGTTACCAAAGTTTTGCTAGAAAATCGACGTTTTGCATGAATTCTTTATGATTTCACTCCTATCGAATTCTGGTGCAAGGCGTCTACCTGCAGGTTTAAATTATGGAAAACGTCAGATGCTATAATTAACGCCAAACGGTCACGCATTACGTCGATTTTCTAGCAAAAAATTCGGAATCTCCAAGATTACTGCAATATCGGTTATACATTCGTATTCTGTCTTAGGAACTAAAGCGAGAAAGGCATAATAAGTGCTCAATCACTCTTCAATCTAGAGAGTATTTCATTTGAATAGTTGACTGCGAGAGAAAAATGCCCTTCATCGGGATAAATGAAAGAGACACAATTTGGTAATTCATGGACTAATAGCTTTATAGGGTTAATTGTCATTATTCCATCTTTACCACCATGCCATAGATAAATACTTTCTGTTTTAATATCTTTGAGGTCAAACCCCCACGGCTTTGTGAGCGTTAGTGCCGCTTCTCTTCCTGCCAATGCACTCTGTCGATAGCTTTCAGACATCGCCTGTAATAGAATTTGCATTTTTCCATTATCTGAAAGGATTAATCGATCCGCTTCGCATAAAATGGAAGAATATTGTAAAAGATATTTTTCATCAGCCGTCTTGGTTTTCAGCTTATCTGTTACTGTCAAGCGTAGAAATGCTTTATATAGAATTGTCAGATTCTTTGCAACCCATCCCATCATTCGCATAAATATGGGAGCTGCTTTTATCAATATATATGCGGGTGAAATGGTAGAAACCAACCCGCAGCTGGTCAGACGATGCGGAATTTTATATGCACAAGCCATTGCATAAGCTCCACCCATCGACATCCCAATTACAGCAAATTTTTCTATGGATAATTGCTCGGCAACCTCAGCAATATCATCAGGCCAATCAAGAACCTTGTAACCGGATTGATAGTCCGAAAGACCAATCCCCGGCCTGTCCAAGCTTATTAGTTTTATTCCGTTTTCAAGTGCTGAATCTGACCAAAGTAATGATTCCAGCCTCGAACTACCAGAACCATGAAAATAGAAAACCGGAAATCCGTCAGTATCTCCTGTTTGTAAAATTCCAAGTAATCTTCCGTCTTTCAATGCTACTGTTTGCTCGAAAGATGAAAGACTATTACTTGGGTGTGTAACAGTAGCCATAAATAAACCTCCATACTATTGATATGCAAACATATTATTTGTGATAACGAATCGACTCGAACCTAAAACATTCCACAAAACATTTGCATAATCAGAACGAGCTAATATCGTCGCCCGTTCACTCTACATTACCACAGGATGGTTGTAGGTTTTGCGAGGTCACTCTCCCCATAAACACTGTTAAGATACTTGTAGTGTTCATTGTTACCGCTTTTATGTCTACTTTCAATAACACACTTATTACGCCCTTCATTCCTCTAATGGTAACCGCTATTCGTTTAGTCGAACCGTTGAGGTTAATTGAAATGTAATAATCGTAAATCGGTAAGAAGCATCTTGCCGCACCAATTCCACAAAACTCGCATATTCTTCTTGACTGGAATATAAGCGGTTGGTGGGTGGTATTGAGGAGGAAACATAGAGGCCTGTACTCAGGATACATAGAGGCCTACACATACAAGCATGCTCCCATTGCAAAAAAACCAGGATCTGATACCCACATCATGAGTGGCTTTGCTACAATGCCAAACGGCGTGTTCGTCGCATGCTCGAAACTGTTTGTAGAGCTGGAACATGCCGGATTGTCTGATAGGTGTCATGTTTACTGACACCTATTCCATTGAGCCTCAGCTAGTATCAGGCTCTGACCCAAGGAGGTGAGATCATGGACAGCGACAGTCAAAGTCGATTAGCCAAAACCAACTCTTTGCTGTCCAAGCATTCAGATGGCATGCGTCTCACCCGAGTAGAGTACTAGTAGGTTTTTTCTCAAACTACAAAGTATTTAACTCTTCTGATGCCGCCTGCCAGGCGGTGTTTTTTTGCAGAGAGTAGATCCACAAAACGCCTTTGAAAAACGCATAACACTCTCGGCCGGCCTTTACCAGGCTTTAAAAACCTTGAGGTGATTTTTCGCATGCATGTAGAAGTCACCTCGAAACCATTAGCTCGAAACCGATAGTTCATATAAAGGAGGTGACCCTTATCATGGCTAAAAACAAGAATGTAAAGGTATATTCACATAGTCTACAGATCGAATTACTGCTCAGGCATTTTGCAGAAATTTCTATTGATGAGTTATACAAGGAGTTGGTTACTAAAAGTACCGGGTTAAGTGAAACAAGAATCGAGCGACTACAGGATCGATTTGGCCCAAACATTATTACTGTTGGAGCTCGTAATACGACGTTTACCCGTCTACGGGACGCTACAATCAATCCATTCAACCTGGTGTTGATGGTTGTTGCCATCATTACTTTTTTTACTGACGTCATTACTGCACCAAAACCAGACTGGGTCACAGTCAGTATTATCATCGCACTGATACTGATCTCCAGCACTGTTGCTTTCGTGCAAAGCCAACGTTCCAATGCGGCTGCCGAGAAACTATCCAGTATGATCACCAACACGGCAAGTGTCCTGCGAGGAGACGATTTCAACGAAATTCCGATTGAGGATATCGTCCCCGGTGACATCATACGACTGGCTGCTGGTGACATGCTGCCGGCTGACCTGCGTTTTCTGAGTGCCAAGGATGCGTTTGTGGCTCAGTCTGCATTGACCGGTGAGTCTAATCCTGTGGAGAAGGACGCGACTTATGAGGTCGCTGATCTGGAGAATACCCAAAACCTTGCTCTCACCGACATCCCAAACCTCGGGTTCATGGGTTCAAACATGGTCAGTGGTGCAGCTATCGCTGTCGCCTTAACAACCAACAACAACACCTATATTGGATCGATGGCTGAGACCCTGTCGGGAGATCGGGCTAAGAACAGCTTCGAGCGGGGAGTCGATTCAGTCAGTAGACTGCTGATCCGATTCATGCTGGTGATGGTACCTGTGGTGTTGCTGATAAACGGCATAAGCAAAGGCGACTGGGGCCAAGCTATGCTCTTTTCCATCAGCATAGCTGTCGGGCTGACTCCGGAAATGCTGCCGGTGATTATGACTTCGACTCTGGCTAAGGGAGCAGTGTCGATGTCGCGACGCTCTGTGATCATCAAGACACTGGGGGCAATCCAGGCGTTTGGTGAGATGGATATTTTATGCACCGATAAAACAGGCACTTTGACTGAGGATAAGATCATCTTAGAGCGCTATATGAACATGATCGGTGAGGATGACGAGCGGGTTTTACGCCACTCCTTTTTAAACAGTTATTTTCAAACTGGATTGAAGAATCTGATCGATCTGGCGATCATCAATCGGGCACGGCAAGAGGGGCTAGGTACGATACTGGCCAGTTACCAGCGCATCGATGAGATTCCGTTCGACTTCACCCGTCGCCGGATGAGTGTGGTATTGGTCGACGAAAAAGGCAAGCGTCAGCTGATTACTAAAGGAGCTGTGGAGGAGATCATGGATATCTGCTCCTTTGTAGAGATGGACGATCAGATTCTACCGTTGACTGAAGCTGCCCGCACCAGAGCTAAGATGGTTTACGATCTACACAATTCACAAGGTTTACGGATGTTGGCGGTGGCTCAGAAAAACGAGGTGCCGGATGTCGAATACTTCAGTGTGGCAGACGAAAAAGACCTCGTATTAATAGGGTTTGTTGGCTTTCTGGATCCTCCGAAACCCAGTGCCGCAGCAGCAATCACAGCTCTGAGTGAGCATGGGGTACGTACAATTGTACTGACAGGTGACAGTGAGGGTGTGGCTATCAAAGTATGCGAGTCTGTCGGCATCGATACTACGATACACCTGACCGGTTTGGAGGTCGAAACTATCAGCGATGAAGACCTCAAGCTTGCCGTAAGGGATTGCCAGCTTTTCTCCAAACTATCACCGTCACAAAAAGCGAAGGTAGTCAAAGCCCTGCAATCCAATGGGCATACGGTTGGTTACTTGGGTGACGGTATTAATGATGCACCGCCGATGCATCAGGCTGATGTTGGTATCTCTGTCGACAATGCAGTTGACATCGCTAAGGAGACAGCCGATATAATCCTGTTGAAAAAGGACCTGATGGTACTGGAACAAGGGGTGTTGGAGGGGCGTAAAACTTTCGGTAACATCGTCCGCTATATCAAGATGGCAGCCAGTGGAAATTTTGGCAATATGTTCTCTGTGCTGGTTGCCTCAGTCTTTCTGCCATTCCTGCCAATGCTGCCGGTACATATTCTGACCCAGAACCTGATCTGTGACCTTTCGCAGATCGGTATGTCCTTTGATCGTGTTGATGAGGAGTATCTGCTCAAACCAAGACGTTGGGATACCCGATCAATCAGTATCTTCATGGTAGTAATGGGGCCGCTCAGCTCAGTGTTTGACATTTTAACCTTTGTCGTCTTGTGGTTTTTGATCGGAGCGAACACTATGGAGCTGGCACCGGTGTTCCAAGCTGGCTGGTTCGTTTTCGGAACTCTATCACAGGTATTAGTGATCCATATGATCCGTACTGCAAAAGTACCTTTCCTCCAGAGCAATGCTGCATTGCCTTTGTTGATATCAACAGCACTGGCCAGTCTGGCTGTCCTGGCGATTGGCTTCTCAAACCTGGCTGCAGGTTTGGACATGGCGAGGCTGCCGATGGACTTTGCTCCCTGGTTGATACTTGTTTTGGTGGCTTACTTCATATCTACTCAAGTATTGAAAGGTTTTTATATCCGGCGTTTCGGAGAATGGTTCTAGCCGCGTGTTTTCACGAGCCCTGTGCCAGATTAATTGATAAAAAAAGCTGGACGTGACACTTTTTGCATATAAAAAGTGTCACGCCCAGACAATATTTACTGGATACCCTTATCGTGAATGCCTGCCAGACTCTTGGCCTTGGCGTTTTCTGGCCAGTATCACAAATAATCCGGTAATCAAGGTTAGCCCAGTTACTACTGATAAAACGATACCGAGAGCATCACCGGTAAATGGGATGGTCCAGTTTCCGCCAGGAGGCAGGAAGGGCAGCAGCCAGTCGGGTATCGAGGTATCAAAAGTAACAGCACCGAAGTTGATTGTGATACCCTGGGAGGCTCCTGTATCATCGATCACGATGATCATGGCACTGCCAGGCCCTGCGGCGGTTACTGGAATGCCGTATATCACTCCAGTTGTACCGTTGATGAAGATGCCATTAGGTAGCCCTACTGCCAGGTACTTGTAGGGCTTCTCCCCACCTGAAACACCGACAGAAACATCAATATCCTTGATAGGTGCATAGAGTATCGAGGCAGGAATGTCGAAGGTAGTACTGTAAGTGAAGGTCAGATCTGAGGCTTGGTCAGACGGGCGGATATCGAAGCGAGCATTGGGGTTGAACAGCACAGTGATGTCGGAGCCTCCATTTAACCGGCTACCGGGTATGGTGATGCTGAAGGCAATATTTGCTGCAGCGCTAGGTATCCCAGTGAAGGACACGGTGATTGTGTCTGCATCTGCTTCCAGATTGGCAGTGGCTGTGATGCCAGCAGGCAGACTGTTTATGTTGAACCAGGAGGCGATTTCCTCAACTCCGCTGTCTTTGACAGTGTCGCCATACAGGTTGATTGTCGCTGTCTGGTCGGCTGATAAAGGCAGACCAACAGTGCCGGCGACCGTTATGTCATCGACAATCGCTATTCGCAACGAAACGAGCCGGATGAATTTTTGGTCGCTATTGTAAACGTAGGCTTCTGCAGTACCCGTTGGGAAGTAGAGTGTGCCAGCACCGCCGGGTGCGGTTGGCGAGTTGTTAACCCACCAGGAGTAAGCGACAGCCTGGTTGACGAAAGAATTGGTATTGACCGGTAGAGACACCGCACTGGTTGCACCGACAGCTTCAAGCGAGCCGGCCACATAGTTCAGTTGACCACACTTGATACCGTAGCTCTCATCAGCCGACAGATCACCATATGCGGTCAGATTGCCACTGGAGATACCCAGATCCAGACAGGACAGACCGATGCTGGTTGGAGCGTTACCGCCGGTGGCAGTGACAGTATGCATACCGAACAGGCCCAGGCTGGGTGAGCTGATGCCGGCAGAGACCTCACTAGCCTTGCCACCGGTGGCGGTAATAGTGCTGCCGAGGACAGTGATCCGCTGATCAAGTCTGGTGTTATTCACCAAGACGATGCCGAATGAATTGCCGTCTGTGGAGTCACCTCCGGTAGCAGTCAGAGATCCAGTACCAGATAAGAATAAATAACTTAGATCGTCGGCGAGAATACCGGCGGTGTCTGATGCTCCGTCATATGTCGAGATAAAGCTGGAAGCGGTGCCATCCGGCAGGTTGATGGTCAGGTTATCGCCAACGATGGTCAAGGCGACTGGGGTAGTGGTGGACCAGTTGAAGTTCGTCAGTGTCAAGGTGGCGTATGTACTGTTCCATTCAGTAGTACCAGCCTCTGGTATGTACTCGACATCGTGATAACTTAAGGTACCACTGAAGTCCGTATCCAGGAAGAACTTGCCATATGTGGTGCTGGAGCTGTCAGCGTCAAAGATCAGACCGTAAACGAAGTCGGAGTCGCGTGATTCCAGCTTGACATATTTACTATTATTTGAATGTACGTAGGCAGCAGACTCCGGATAAAGCGTACCGACACCGCCCGGATTGACTGGGGTACTGTTGGTCAACCAGGAATAGGCCAGAGCCGCGTTAATAAACGACGTGATGTCAGTCGGTAATGAAATCGCACTGGTGGCTCCTTTGGCCTCAAGCGTACCAGCCGCGAAGCTGAGTTGATAGGAGCATCTGATGCCGACGCTATCACTGGCAGCCGGATCTGCACTGGCAGACAAGCTTCCTTCAACCAAACCGATGTTACTGCAGACTACTCCGGAGCTGGTCGTGGCATTACCACCGGTGGCGGTAACATCACATGATCCGTACAAGCCAAGCCCAGGGCAGACGATTCCGGCAGAGACGGCTGTGTTGTTGCCGCCTGTGGCAATGATTGTGCTGCCGATAATGGTGATCCTGGGGTCAGCAGCGGCACTGTTGACAATGGCTATACCAAAAGAGTCACCGCCCGGGGAGTCACCACCAACTGCGGTCAGTTGTCCGGAGCCGCCGAAGGTCA
>JAITUO010000136.1 GCA_031286245.1 Coriobacteriales bacterium | reverse complement strand
GCAACTGTTAGCGGCGCAAAACCAGGCATTGCAGCCGACCAGTCTGTGATTGGTCGGCTGACTGACTAGCTGCTGGTAGCGTAAGCAGACGATAGTTTTTTAGGGCGACAAGTGAGAACAGAGAGCAATTCGACATACTCCCAAACCAGCAAGGCCTGCATTGTTGTGGCTACACATAACACACATAAACTACCAGAGATTGCTCTGGCTTTAGGTTTACCTGAATACGAATTGATCGATCTTGGGCAAGCTGGTATTGATTAGGCTGTTGAGGAGAGCGCAAATGACTTCAATGGTAATGCCTGGATAAAGGCTGGATTTGCTTTCGCTCGAATAAGAGCGGCTACAAGTTTGGCTAATATGGCTTGTCTGGCAGATGACTCAGGCCTTGAGGTTGATGCCTTGGCAGGAGCGCCGGGGGCCTACTCTGCTCGATATGCGGGAGACCAGGCTAGCGACAGAGAAAACGTCGAAAAGCTACTCGACGCTTTGTCAGGTACACCCATTGGGCAACGCAGAGCTCGTTTTGTTTGCGAGATAGCATACATTGCGGCTGATGGCAGCCAAATAGCTGCCCGCGGAGTCTGCGAGGGACAGATTGCCGAGGCTCCAAAAGGGAATAATGGATTTGGTTATGACCCGATCTTTATACCAGATGAAATTGATGACGGTCGGACCATGGCTGAACTGTCGGTAGAAGAGAAGACAGAGATATCTCACCGGGGTAAAGCCCTGCGTGAACTAAGTCAAAAGCTGACCAGGCAAACAGAATGTGAGTCGGTCGAGCATTCTGCTAAACAACAACTTGCTGTGTTTGACTTCGACGGCACCTTGCTGAATGGAGCATCACCAGTACGCTTGGTTCGGAGGTTGTTATTACGAAAAATCCTTCCGGTTTCAATCAGTTTAAAAGTGTTGATATGGGGGATGAAGTACAAAATGCGACAACCGGTAGAGCAGGAGCAGGTACGCGGTTATATCTTTGGGGCTTTATCTAAACTAGATGCTAATGATGTGCATGACCTGATGGTTGATCTCTACCATCAAGAGTTGAAACCTTTAATACGCCAAGATGGGATCACTGAGATTGAGAAGGCTCGTCAAGCGGGCAAACGGATTATTTTCGTCTCTGCTTCGTTCGAACCGATAATCAATGAGTTAGCCAAAGATTTTGGCGCCGACTTTTTCATCAGCACTGAGATGGAACTAAAAGGAGACTACTACACTGGTAAGGTTAAAGCCATCCCACCAGAGGGCATCTATAAACTGACACATTTGCGAAATAAAGCAGATGAGCTTTATGGAGAGGGAGGCTGGATCTTAGACAGTGCATATGGAGACAATTACTATGATGCCCAGATTCTTTCTGCCGCTTTGCATCCGGTCACTGTCGATCCCGACATGGCATTACGGAAACTGGCTCGCTCACTCAAATGGCCAGTCCTCGACTGGAAATAACCGATAAACGATCAAATGTTTGTAAAGACCTGCTCAGCCATACTCCAGTGCTGGGTCGCAGAAGACAGCTACGTCAACCGATACGGGGGACGGTCAATGTCGGGGATTGATTAACCAATCCCCGACAGATAATAATGACTCAACAATCATCCTGACAGCTTGCCTGAACAAACTGACTCGCCGCATACAGTAGGGCTATTCTCCGAAAAACCGGGCTTGATTAAGCCATTTAAAGGTATAACCATCAGGGTTTTCAGAAGCTTTAGCACGGACAAAATCGCCGAAAGATTGGGGCATTACCTCTATCTTGACTTGGATTTTATCCAGCTCCTCCAATGTTGGGCAGGGGTTGGCGTTAAAAGCCAATACAGCAGCCCGGGTCGCCAGGATTGTATTCATGGAAGATCCATACGGAGCACTGCCGCCATAACTGGTGTATATCTTCGTCGGAATCCGGAAGTCACGTACCAAGCCACGATAAAACTCGATGATTTCTTGCTGGTTGGAGCCCATTTTCGGGCCAGCGAGCACCAGCAAAGGCACATCGCATTCATTGGCAACCTCTACATAGGTCTCTCGTGGCACGTCTTCAGTACCTGTATAACTGACCAAGCCGTTATATTTCAACTTGGCTTTCAAATAGGCAGCCGGGTCAGGAGTAGCTGCCTCACCATAAGTTCGCCACCACATCACCTTGATATCCAGATCCTTTGTCGATTCGCGCAGTAGGTCATAATAGGGGAGTACAAACTCCTGTTCAATTTTCGGGCTGATATTCGGGAGCATTTCCCAGGCATCAGGTTGCTTGTATAGTATCCCTGGATACAACGCAGCGACGGCTTGAGCCAGGGGGACCTGGATATCAAATACGATTTTTCGCATGATCTCGTGAGCCAGATCTGGTTGTTTCTTGATGATCTTCATGAATCCAGCGAAACTGAACAACTCGACAGCCAGTGAAAAAGATGATATCCCAGCTCCGAACATTTGCGGAAGGTTTCCGGTGTATTTCTCAACCAGATCCAGTGATCTTAGAAAGAGTGGGTATCGTCCAGCATCCAGGGGGTTGTCAGTTGGCCAGCTGATTTTATACAAGTCCTCTTCCGACTGACAGAGTGGGTCGGTGTAGTCGATATCCGGCATTCCGTATTCAGAGGTCCTGACACTTTGGCCTAAAGCTCGAGCTTCGAAGTTGTAAACATCCCAAGTAGCAGCACCGCCAGGCGAGCCGAAGTATTCAGCTGTTAATAAATTGATTTCCACATTGATATCAGCATCGTTATACAATAACTCGCTTGGCATACCAGTCATCCATTGAGCATCTGCATTGAAGAAAGCCGGTAACCGCTCTCCAGATATCACCGGTGTGAGGAATTCCTGGATACTCTCTTTATATGTCCTCATCATTACACCCCCATGAATTGCCTGGCCAAGCCTACCGCGGCAATAGCGTCCTTGCCATAAGCATCGGCACCGTAGGAGTCAGCCAGTGCTGCTGTCACGCAGACACCACCAACGATAATCTTCAAGTCCTGTCGCAAGCCGGCAGCTGATAGCGCATCGATAACATCTTTTAGCTGTCCCATGGTCGAAGACATATAGGCCCCAATACCTAAGATATCGGGCTTCTCCACATTAACTGCTTCAACAAAGCGGGCCAGTTCGACGTCGACCCCGAGATCGACCACTTCAAACCCGTTGGCCTTCAGCATGGCGACCACGATATCCTTGCCAAGATCATGCAGGTCGCCTTGGACTGCGCCGATCACCACTTTGCCAACTGTCTGAGCACCGGCAGCCGTCAAAGCTGGCGTGACGATGTCAACTGCTGCGCTGAAGGCATTAGCACTCAGTATGACATCCGACATGAAGTACTCGCTTTTCTGCCAAAGAGTCGCTACTTCATCCATCGCTTTGACCAGCGCCTCGCTCAGTAACTCGGCGGCATCAAGACCTTGCGTCAGAGCTTGCTGGGCTAACTCTGTCGCCTCGTCGTTGTCACCATCTATTACTGCCTGTCTTAATTCTTCGATGATAGAATCGTTCATAAGTCCCTCCTTTTTCTGTCACTAACTAGCTGGTGTTATTATTCCTCAGCTGCTTTTCTAATGGAATGGACTATTGCGTTTGTTGCAGGGTAATCTTGCTTATTTGGCCTTTATCAGCCATTCTGTCTTCAGTAATCTGTCCTTTCTAGCGGTTGGTTATGGAAAGCGAGCGTCGTGATCAAAGCAAGACTGCCTGACAAAACTACACTCAGCATTTTTTCCTTGACTCATCTGGTTGTTGATTTTGCTTGCTTTTATCTATTGATGGGATCATTTACCGCTGCGACAAGTGACTTGCAATTACTCAGTTTAGGTTTTTTGTCATTTTACTTCATAGCATTTGCCCTTCAACTGCCCATAGGGTCTTTAGCTGATTGT
>JAITUO010000031.1 GCA_031286245.1 Coriobacteriales bacterium | reverse complement strand
TAACAGTTGCTTGATGCCCAGAGTCCCTAAATCCAACAGAGCATCAAGATGATTCCGGTCGAAAGTGACATGTTCGGCAGTGCCTTGGACTTCGATGAATTCATCTTTGGCATTCATCACCAAATTCATGTCGACTTCAGCGTGGCTGTCTTCAGTGTAGTCCATGTCCAGTAGCAAACGACCGTCGACCATACCGACACTGACCGCTGCAACCTGTCCGATCAGTGGGTTGGCTTTTAACTTGCCAGCATTTTGCCAGACATCTAATGCATCGACCAAAGCCAACCAGGATCCAGTGATGGCTGCAGTCCGCGTACCACCATCTGCCTGGATGACATCGCAATCCACGATCAGGTTATATTCACCGAGTAGTTTCATGTCCAGCACCGATCGTAGTGACCGACCGACCAGCCTTTGGATCTCCTGAGTACGCCCCTGTACGATACCGCGTTCGCGTTTACTACGCTCCGAGGTCGAGGCAGGCAACATCGCATATTCAGCGGTCAACCAGCCGAGCCCTGACCCCTTCCGCCAGATTGGCAGATAATCATCGATGGTCACAGCACAGAGCACCTGAGTATCTCCAAAGCTGACCAGACAAGAGCCGTAAGCGTTCTTCAAAACCGCTCTTTCAAAGCTGACAGGTCGTAATTCATGCTCAGAACGGTCGTGCAAGCGATGTATAACCAACTAAACCACCTCAGCTAACTGACTGCAGGCTGCCAGCTCGGCCAGGCTGACTTGCTCTAGCGCACCGATTGTCTGTCCAAGGATTGCCGAGCCAAGCGTAATGAAATCATCTAAATCAAGCGCAGTCGTGGCGTACCTGTAACTCGGTGAGTCTTGATCAGAAACCAGTTGGTTGCTGGCAGACAATGCCGCCAAAACATCATTAGCGGTTTCTTCTGCACTGGATATGATGCGGACACCGGGGCCAATGATTGATGAAATCAAAGGTGTGATCAACGGATAATGCGTGCATCCCAACACCAAGGTATCGATATCGCAGCGACGCAGTGAGTCAAGATAATCGCGGGCGATTTCCTGGAATGCCGGTCTGACATAAATCGAATAGACAGGAGCCATGAATTCTTCAATTGGGTTGCGATCCAAACGGAGTCCAGCTTCGACGATTTCGACGAATCGGGGTGTTGCTGCGGAGAAGACCGTGATCTCCGGATCAAGCCGACGAATGGTCTCAGAGTACACTCCTGACTCGATTGTTGCCTTGGTGCCAATGACACCGATGTTCAGGTTCTCAGTGGCAGCTACCGCAGCTCGGGCACCAGGTTCAATAACTCCGATCACAGGCACTGGTGAGACCGTTTTGATTTGGTCGAGGGCCGCAGCGGTCGCTGAGTTACAGGCTATGACCAGCAGTTTTACATTTTGTTCAAACAGCCAGGTGGCTATCTGAGAAGCATATGTCCGGATATCATGTAAAGGTCGCGGCCCATATGGGCAGCGTAGAGTGTCTCCAAAGTATATAAATGATTCATATGGCAGTTGCTTCATGATTTCTCGGGCGACTGTCATACCGCCAATACCAGAGTCAAAAATGCCTATCGGGCGTCGTGCTTGAGCGGTATCGCCGCTGGTTTTCTCCATAAATATCAATTTTTTCCTTGTTCGTCAGACCCGGGTAATATAGCGTCCATCGCGGGTGTCTACTTTTAATACATCACCGGTGCTAATGAACATCGGTACACTGATCACAGCGCCAGTCTCTAACGTGGCTGGTTTTGATCCACCTTGAACAGTGTCGCCTTTAAACCCAGGTTCCGTGTCAGTGACTTCCAGCTCAACAAACATTGCCGCCTCAACTCCCAACAACTCATCACCAGCGAATTGGAGGGTAGCCATGTCGTTTTCCTTCAGCCATTTGGCTGCATCACCAACGACATCAGCAACTAAAGTCAGTTGCTCGTAGGTCTCGGTGTCCATGAAATGGAACTCTTCAGACTCAGAGTATAGGAACTGGACATCTTTTTGCTCCATACGTACTTCATCGAACTTTTCTCCAGCCCGAAAAGTCAAGTCGTTGACCCTGCCAGTGCGCACATCTCGTACTTTGGTACGTACGAATGCACCGCCTTTGCCCGGTTTGACGTGCTGGAATTCGATTATCACATATGGCTTGCCATCAATCATGATGGCCTTACCGTTTTTAAAATCAGCTGTGGAAATTGCCACTTGTTGTCCTTTCTACAGAAGGTCTGCATAAGTATACAACGAGTAGCCGGGCTGGTGCTGTTGTTGCTTGTCCAGCACCCGCGCACCCTTCTCCGCAGTTAATGACTTCAGCTTCTGGGATAGTTTGAAGCCTTTCCTACTTTCCTAGTCAAGCGTTTCCTGTTAGACAACCATCACCAGCCATACAATTTGCTTGCTTTGAAATTTGACAACAAGCTCTTTTGCTGAAAAAGGCGCGCTGTGTGCTCTCATTAAGTCGAATATGGCTTAATACGATAGAATTCTAGAGGAATTTCATATAGTTTCATCAGAATTCAGCCTTCAAAGCGTACACAACGCGCTTTTTTCAGCAAAACACCAGTTTCTCAAGAGTTTGCAAGTTCGGAGCAAGCGGTGGGAGCAAAGGTGGAATCAGTGAGAGGGATGGATCTTAAGCATTAACTTCCAGTTTCCACAGGTTACTATCTAGATCTATCTACATAGGTCACCCCCGGGTTTCTCCCATAAAAAGACTCCTCCGTAGGTTTGTCACTATTCTTCCGGCTGCGGTTTATTAATGCAACAATCTCGAGCTTTAGATAATCCAGATGTGAAAAATGCCCTGCCTTGGCCAATGCAGAATGTCTCATTTGTCTAGTCTGCACATTTAATCCATCCGTACAGAGTTTTTTGTCATCATTTGTGGATAAGAGACCTGGCCGCTGCCAAAATGGCAATACGACAAACACTTTGAGGAGGATTTATGCTGACAAAAAGAGAGAACCTGCACGAAGTGATGACAGGGGGCCAACCAGATCGTTATGTGAACCAGTTCGAGTATCTGTATCTGGTGTTTTTCGCAGACCCATACACCACTAAAGGACCGGTCAGCGGGCCGGGGCTGGATTGGAAGACTCCATGGGGCGTCACTTACTCCTGGCCGGAATGGGCACCGGGCGGTATGCCGATCCATAAACCAGAGACGATCGTCTTACATGATGTCAAAGACTGGAAATCAGTATTAAAGGCTCCCAATGTCCAGTTCCCGGAAGAGGATTATCAGCCGATGAAAGACCTGGCAGCAGGCTGTGACCGGAACGACCAGTACCTGGCAATGGCTGTTTTCCCTGGTCTTTTCGAAGCCACTCACCTGTTCATGGGCATGGAAGGCGCATTGACCGCCATAGCTTTAGAGCCTGAGACTGTGCGCGAAATGATTGAATGGTATGTCGATTGGGAAATCGAGTACGCTCAAACCATCGTCAGCCGCATCCACCCGGACGCCTTGCTGCACCATGACGACTGGGGCACTCAGATCTCGACCTTCATGTCACCAGCGATGTTTCGGGAGGTCTATCTCGAGCCTTACAAGCGACTATATGGCTGGTATAAAGCCAACGGTGTCGAACTGATTGTCCATCACTCCGATTCCTTTGCAGCCACCTTTGTGCCGATGATGATCGAAATGGGCATCGACATTTACCAGGGAGCCATGACTACGAACAAGGTGCCCGAACTGATCGCCCAGTATGGCGGACAGATCTCCTTCCATGGAGCCTTGGACAACGGCGTCATCGACCGCGAGAACTGGACTCCCGAGCTGATCGACCGCGAGGTACGCCGCGCGGTCAAAGAGTGCGGCAAGCTCTACTACATTCCGGGTTTGGTAGCTGGAGGGCCAGGCAGCACGTTCCCTGAGGTCTATGAGGCGATTTCAGAAAAGATCGATGAACTGTCAAAAGAGGATTTTTGAGGTAGTCAAATTGAGGGCCTGGGCCTATCAGGGGCATCATAATCGTTTGGATAAGACCGTGATTGCCTCAAATCGGATGACAGGTGTATCAGGCTTTCTCTTTGTATAGGCAAAACAGGTATATCACGAGGAAACGGAGGTAGTTGAATGCTAACCAAGAAGCAGAATGTGATCGAGGTCATCAAGGGTGGTAATCCTGACCGTTATGTCAATCAGTATGAGTTCATGCATCTGATGTTCGGGGTCGACCCCTTCATGTTCTCGACTCCCGAGCCTGCAGGCCCGGGGATGACCTGGCACACCCAATGGGGTGTCTTGTATGAGTGGCCGGAAGATCATCCCGGCGGTATGCCGATCCACCGACCAGGCACGATTGTTTTAGAAGACATCAAGCAATGGCGCGATGTGGTCAAGGCGCCGAATATCATCTTTCCTGAAGAAGCCTATGCCGACTATATGGCGCTGGCTGCCCAATGTGACCGTGAAGACACGTTCATGACACTGGGTATGTTCCCCGGGTTGTTGGAGATCACCCATCACCTGATGAGCATGGAAGGCGCCATGCAGGCTATCGCTCTGGAACCAGATGATGTCATTGAGCTCGTCGAGTGGTATGTCGATTGGGAGATCGAGTATGCCAAGACCTTGATCCCTCGCATCCAGCCAGACGCCCTGTTCCACCATGACGACTGGGGCAGCCAAAACTCAACACTGATCTCTCCAGCAATGTTCAAGCAGATCTACCTGCCAGCTTACAAGCGCCTGTATGGCTGGTACAAAGACAATGGCATTGAATACATCATCCATCACTGCGATTCCTATGCTGCTACTTATGTACCGATGATGATCGAGATGGGTATCGATATCTGGCAGGGTTGCATGTCAACTAACGACATCCCCAACCTGATCAAACAGTACGGCGGCCAGATTTCCTTCATGGGTGGCATCGACAATGGTGTCGTTGACCGTGCAGATTGGACTTTGGAGCTGATTGATCGTGAGACCCGCAGGGCGATTGCCGAGGGTGGAAAGCTCTACTACATCCCCTGCTGCGTAATGGGTGGACCAGGCAGCAGTTATGAAGGCGTCTATGATGCCGTGACAGCAAAGATCGACGAGCTCTCGAAAGAGGACTTTTAGATCACCGTACCAAATCGACGTACCGAGCAATGCCACTATCAGCAGGCATCAGCCGGTAGAACCGAGAGAAAGGAGGTGTTCATGCTGACACCGAGGCAAAACGCCCTGGAGGTCATCAAGGGCGGAAATCCCGATCGCTTTATCAAGCAGTATGAACCGTTTTATCTATCATTTATGAACGACCCACTGAGTGCCAGTGGACAACCGATGGGGCCAGGCTTGGACTGGGTCAACCTCTGGGGAGTATCCTATTCCTGGCCGGATTGGGCACCAGGTGGTATGCCCATCCACACTGAAGAGACAATCGTCTTAAAGGACATCAACGATTGGCAGGAAGTGATTGTCCCCAAGGCACCCGACTATAATGCCTTTGTTGATGCTGACTATGCCGACTACATTGCTTTTGCTGAACAGTGCGACCGCGAAGCACAGTGGTTGACCATGGGTATGGCTCCTGGCTTATTCGAACAGACCTGCCATTTTCTTGGTATGGAGAATGGCTTGATGA
The DNA here is from genome assembly GCA_031286245.1 of Coriobacteriales bacterium. Lineage (GTDB taxonomy): Bacteria > Actinomycetota > Coriobacteriia > Coriobacteriales > UBA8131 > WQXZ01. The sequence continues at coordinate 903 of JAITUO010000031.1, read as the reverse complement.
CAATTCTGACTGAGCCGGTCAAAGTCAAAGCAATGGTCGAGTGGCTGGTGGATTGGGAGATCGGTTACGCCAAGACCTTAATCGACCGGATTCATCCTGACGCTTTATTCCATCATGACGATTGGGGCACCCAGATCTCAACTCTGATCTCACCGGATTGTTTCCGCGAGATCTACCTGCCAGCTTACAAACGTTTGTATGGTTGGTACAAGGACAATGGCATTGAACTGGTGGTTCACCATTGCGACTCCTGGGGTGCTTCATTGGTACCGATGATGATTGAGATGGGCGTCGATATCTGGCAGGGCTGTATGTCCACCAACGATCTACCCAGCTTAGTCAGGCAATTCGGCCCGCAGATCACTTTCATGGGTGGTATCGACAACGGTATTGTCGACCGTGTGGATTGGACTCCAGAGTTGGTCATGCGGGAAGTCCGCTTCCAGTGTGAGAATAACGGTAGGCTGTACTTCATCCCCTGCACCACACATGGTTTGAATTTTGCGAACTATCCTGGTGTGTATGATGAGGTTGATAAGTGCATCGAAATCATGACCTCGGAGATGTTTTAGGTTAGAATGCTAGTGACTAGCAAAAAGCAGTTCAGGGTGGATTTACTAGTGCAGATAATCTAGCGTAGTAACGCGCTTGCCAATCAGGCAGGAAGGGTCTTGCAAACTGAAGTCCAATAACCTTGAGCGCTGAATTGAGAGGCTGCCCTGTGGGCAGCCTCTCGGCTTTCTGCCAGGCCAAAGACAACAGTACCGCTGCCCGTCAACTGGGCTTTCCTGATTCCAGGTATATCCTGAAGCTGATCTATGGTGTCTGCCAGCTCCGGTACCAGTCGGATTGCTGCGTCAGTCAGGTTGTTCTGCATATGGTTTGGTATCTGATCAATGATGG
>JAITUO010000024.1 GCA_031286245.1 Coriobacteriales bacterium | reverse complement strand
CCAATCCCCGCACTTTTATCGGTCGCGGAAAAGTCAATGAAGTCAGGGAGATAGTCAGCAACCTACAAGCAGACCTGGTGGTATTTGATGATGAGCTTTCACCTTCCCAGCAGTCTAACCTGGAACAGGAATTGGGCAAATCAAACCGAACAATCAAAGTCATCGACCGCACGGCTTTGATACTGGATATCTTTGCTCTGCATGCTACTACCCGTGAAGGCCGCTTACAGGTTAGGCTGGCACAGAACCAGTACCTGCTGCCTCGCCTGCGTGGCATGTGGTCCCATCTGGCATCTAACCAGATGGGTGGAGGTGTCGGCTCTCGCTTCGGCGAAGGAGAAAGCCAGTTGGAGGTCGATCGTCGGATGATCCGTCGACGCATCGACTCGATCCGAGGAGAGCTTAAAAAGCTTCAGGCTGACCGGTCTGTTCAACGCTCCGCACGCCTGGTATCCGGGGTCTTTAAAATCTCTCTGGCAGGTTATACCAATGCTGGCAAGTCTACATTGCTCAATTATCTGACTGAGTCTGATGTGCTGGTTTACGACAAACTTTTCGCAACCCTTGACTCAACCACCAGAAAACTCTCACTGCCAGATGGTGGGGAGGCAACTCTAACCGACACTGTCGGTTTTATCCAGAAACTACCCACCACATTGGTCGAAGCCTTCCGTTCCACACTCGATGAGATCACCCATGCCGACTTGATACTGCATATAGTTGACGCCTCTAGTCCACAGCGCATCGAGCAGATGCGGGCGGTGCAGGAAGTATTAGAGCAGATCAACGCTCATCATATTCCCCAGATCATCGTCTTCAACAAAAGTGACCTGCTTCAACCAATGGAGGCCAAGGTACTGGTGCGGAGCAACCCAGGAGCGCAGTTGATATCCGCTCTGAGTGGAGCCGGCATCTTAGAATTACTTGAGCATATCCAGACAGCAGCCTCAGCCATGATGCGCTACATGGAAGTCCGTATACCATTTAATCAGGGACAACTCGTCAATCTCGCCCATCAGCGTACGACCATTATCAGCGAACGCTATTCTGAAGAAGGTACCTGGTTACAACTACGGGTGCCTTTGGCGCTGACTGGTCAATTCGACGAATATACTTTGAAGAGCAGTACCTTTACAGACGCGGAGCATTTTCTTTGTGAGGTATCGGCTAACAGTCTGATCAAGGTGGCTGACGAGGAGTAACAGGTGGAGAAGACCGCGAAAAATCTGGGAGTCCCGGATGGCTGCTGAGTTGTTGCTGGAGCGTTACCGCCTGGCTGAAACTGCAGGTCAGGGAGGGTTTGCCAGAGTCGAGGTGGCTTGGGATACTCGCCTGCAACGCCGAGTTGCGGTAAAACGAATTGCCTTGAAAGCAGATAACAGCAACGCCATGGTCAGTGGTTTGCAGGAAGCTCGTACCACAGCCATGCTCAATGACCCGAACATCGTCAATGTCTTAGACTTCGAAGTAACGGCCAATGAAGCCTTGATCATCATGGAGTATATCGAGGGGCCAAACCTGGCAGCCCTGATGCAGGCTTCGACCAGCCTTTTAGACCTGGACATCATCGCAGCGATTGTAAAAGATGTCGGTAACGCTCTGATCCATGCTCATGAGAACCAAGTTCTGCACCTTGATATCAAACCAGCGAATATCCTGTTTGACCCGAAAGGCCATGCCAAAGTCACCGATTTCGGTATGGCGATGCTGTCTGCCCGTCATGGTTTTGGAGAACCGCAAGGCGGCACTGTAGGGTATATGCCACCGGAGCAGATCGAAGGTTTTTCTGTTGATGAGCGTACTGATTTATGGGCTTTTGCCATCCTGGTCTACCAGTTGCTGGTTGGTAACAATCCTTATTTGGTCAATGATGCTGAAGAATCGTTATATCGCATTGAAACAATGAACCTGCCGTTACCCAGTCAAATCCGTGATGACCTTGATCCAGCAATCGATCGGCTGTTTGTCACTGCTCTATCCAGTCAACCAGCCTGGCGTCAAGCTGGTGTTAGAGAGTTCACCAATGCATTGCTGCCACACTTCGGCAGTACGCGTTCAGGTTATGCAGCGTTACGCAAGCGTCTGGGGTTGATCGACATCGATAGTTACTCAGATACAAGCAGCAGCGAAAGTTTTGTAAGTACTAAGCCAAGCAGGCATGCAGGAACCCGGAGTCATTTTACTGGCTTGGAGTCTGACACTTTACTCCCCATAGACTACCCTGCCACTGTAGAATACCCTGCCACTGTAGAATATCCCACCACCAAGGAATATCCCACCACCAAGGAATACCCTACCACCAAGGAATATCCATCCTTCGCTGAAAAGCCTACCTCTGCGGATTACGCTGCAACTTCATACATTCCCACTGCATATGTTGCTGATCGCTCACTGGACCAGGCTGATGAGCAGTCGATGCTACCGCCTTTTCAACGTCTATCAGAATTGAGCCAGAAACTCCTGATGCGTGCCCTGGCAGCGTTTTCGACTGCCATTACAGCATTCATTGGCTTATCCGGCTTCGGGCTTTTGGGCCTGGGCGGAGGCGGCATTGCTACTGGTCAAACCTGGCGGCCGGTTGGAGGTAATATCGAACGTCTTACAGATACAGGGCCTGTTAGCTTGGCACCAGCAGATTTCCAGATGCATCTGATGATCATCGTGGGTGTCTTGGCATTGATCTGTCTGGTGGCAATGATTGCGCCAACATTAGGCAGTGCTATTGCCCTGTTGACTTTGAATGCCGGTATCCTTGCTCGCGGGCTGGTTGTCCTGGGTCTGGCAGCACTGATAATTTCGCTTTTATGGTGGTTGTCTGTTGGTCGACGTGGAGCAGCTGAGTCCATCATCATGACCTTGGCTGCACCGTTAACCTGTATGTTTGCACCAATGTGCCTACCTTTATTGTCAGGAGGTTATCTAAGGCCATTGAGGGCGATCGGCTCGACTATCGCCTGCTGGTTAGTCCTGGTGTTTATCGGAGGGTTAACCACTCCGTTTTTCCAATTCATGACTATCGATCGGTTTTTAACTGCCGGCTTGGTGCTCGATCGAGCCAGCACTCAGTTTCCTGAAAATTTCTGGGCTTTACTGGTATCGCCATATAGTTGGTTAAGCTTGGCTGTTTGGTTAATAGCTACTATCTGTATGTTGTTTTTTGCCAGACCGCAAAAGGTCAGCGCCTCAGAAACCCGACGGCGGCGTGAGGCGGATCAACGAAACAGTGCCAGACAAGGCTGGGCAGCAAATAGCCAGGTCAGGCCAGGCCAGGTTGCAACTAACCAGGCACAACACAGCTACACTCAACCTTCCCGGCTACGCTTGGCAACGGGTGCCGTTTTGGCAACCGTTCTGCTGGTAGGCGGACTGGTGGTTGTACCCTTGCTGTTTGAAAGCGAGCAAGTTGGAGTTTTGATCTGGAGCTTGGCTTTAAAGCTTGGCATCTCTTTGATAGTAGTTTTATTACTTATTCTGATGGGCATCATGTCTGGCTGGAGCAGGGACGATGCAGAATACTATCGCAATGAAGCAAGTCATACGGAGAGTGAGGGGTACTAAAAAGTGGGGGTCTTAGATAAATTTGAGGGTGGTATGGAGGATGCTTTTGACAAAGCAGGAGCGAGAGTTTTCAAAGGCACCATTGAGCCAGCCCAGATAGCCCGCAAGGCTGAGAAGCAAATGAAGCGTGAGAAATTAATCGGTGCTGGCAAGCAACATGCTCCGACTCTTTACACGGTGTTGATCTCAGCTAAGGACGATAAGCGACTGTTTCATTTTTATCCGACTATGGCTGCAGAAGTCGAGACACACCTGTTATCTCGCGGTGCAGATGTCGGTTTGAGCTTCGATGGTCGGCCTTTGGTGCGTTTTATTGTTGATGAAAAGCTGAGAAGTGGACGCTTTGATGTAATTGCTGAGGTTGTTGCTGCTCCGATCATCTCCAGATTGCGTGAAGAAGAGGCAAAATTCCTTGGCCTCAGTCCTGCTGATGAGCAAAAAAGTGAGTTACCACGGTCGATTATCGATGTGATGCCAGTCAAGGCCAAAGATGTGGAGAAAAGCGAGCTCAGGGCTGCCGTTTTGCATGCTCATGGCGAACGCATCACCACAGGCAACTCCAGTCCGGGAGAGGCAGAGCAGGATTTCGATGAACCAGAAGCCGCCAAAGGGCGGGCCAGCCTGATAGACCATACTTCCGGAGCTGTCTATCCATTGAAGTTGACACGGATATCTATCGGTCGAGGTGCCAACAACGACATCGTTTTGGTCGACAACAATGCCTCACGAGAACATGCTCTGCTTAATCAGAATGCCTTAGGTAAATGGCGGCTCGTTGACCTGGGCTCGACCAATGGCACACTTGTCAATGGCCGCCTGGTCGATCAGACGATATTGCGCAATCTGGACGAGTTGACAATCGGAGTCACAATCTTGGAATTCAACGAGGACTAGGAGCACAGCGATGGCCGGAACTGCGCCATTACCAACGCTTATAGAGGAATTCGACGAATGATTGAGATCATTCTACTGGCTGGCAGGGTGCTGTTAATTGCCTTGCTCTTCCTGTTCCTCTACGCCGTGATGCGTACTGGTGTTGGATTGGTCAAAGGCCAAAGCCGCAAAGGACGCCATTGGATTGTCCGGGTAATCAAAGGGCCACGATCTCTGTCTGGCTTGAAGATCGCTGTCACCAGCCCATTGGTTGTGGGACGTGCTCCAGGGTCAGACATCTTGATCAACGCAGAATTCATCTCTGGACGCCATGCTCGCCTGACTCCCAGGGAAGGCC
>JAITUO010000022.1 GCA_031286245.1 Coriobacteriales bacterium | reverse complement strand
GAGATCGACGCTGTCGGCCGCCAACGTGGTGCCGGCCTGGGAGGTGGACACGATGAACGCGAGCAGACCTTAAATCAGTTACTGGTGGAGATGGATGGTTTTGCGGACCATCAGAGTGTGATCTTGATTGCAGCCACTAACCGCCCGGACATCTTGGATCCGGCACTACTGCGCCCTGGTCGTTTTGACCGCCAGATCACTGTCATGCGACCTGACCTGAAAGGCCGTATCGAAATACTCCGGGTGCACACCAAAGACAAACCTCTGGCTCATAGTGTCGAGCTGGAGACTGTCGCCCGGATGACACCGGGTTTTACCGGTGCTGATCTGGCTAACCTGATGAATGAGGCAGCGTTGCTGACTGTGCGTCGCAACATGAAGCTGATCACAATGGCTGAGATCACCGAGGCAATGGAGCGAACGATTGCCGGCCCGGAGCGTAAAAGCCGGATCATGACCGAGACAGAGAAACGCATGCTGGCCTACCACGAAGCCGGGCATGCTCTAGTCGGTCACAACATGGAACACTCCGATCCTATCCATAAAATCTCGATCATCAGCCGTGGCCAAGCCCTCGGTTATACACTGGCTTTACCGGAAGAAGATCGTTTTCTAACCACTAGAAAAGAGATGTTCGACAATATCGCTGTCTGTATGGGTGGCCGTGTGGCTGAAGAGATTTTCTGCGACGATATATCGACCGGTGCCTCGCAGGATCTTGAGCGGGCGACGAACATCGCCCGTCAAATGGTCACACGTTACGGTATGACAGAGGCCTTGGGGCATCAAGTCTACGGCCAGGCCCAGCATGAGGTGTTTTTGGGACGTGACTACTCCGCCAGTCCGGATTATTCAGACGAAACCGCTCGACGTATCGACGAAGAGGTCTCAAAAATCATGATGTCTGCTCATCAGGTCGCCTATGATGTGCTGTCCAACCGCCAGATACAGATGGACCTGATGGTAGAAGTTTTATTAGAACGCGAAACTGTCGACAGTGAAGCCTTAGATGCCCTCTTAAACGATAACTGGCAGGAATACCTGAGCCAGGAGTCCGATATTCTGGCACGCAAGGCAGCAGCGTTGCGCCGCCAAGAGGCCGATGATGCCCGCCGAGCTGCTGAAGCCAAACTTGCCAAACAACGCGAAGACCAGGAGCAGGAAACTGACTCTGGGCCAACACAGGCTGCACAGCTGGCGATGTTGTCGGGCCAGCAGTCTGTTGAAAACAGTAGCCAACCAGAAATTCACAACACCAGTGGCGTGGCAAGTGAAAATATCACAATAAACAACCTGGTTCGTACTTATCTTGGGGAGAAGACCGTAAGCGATCTGGACAAGATTCCTCCCCCTGATACGCCAGTTGTCGAACTACCGCCGCCACTTGAGATGATGCCTCAACCTGTAGGGCAACCTGTCAAGATTGATGTCCAACGCATGCCTGCTGGTGATGCAGAAAGCGGTATAGACTCTACTGCCAGCGATGGCAATGGTATAAAAACTGAGTCGGATCCAAATGAGGGAGGGTCAGATGGATCAGGAAAAGATTGAGGCTGGCGTCCGGCTGATACTTGAGGGTATCGGTGAGGACCTCAACCGCGAAGGGTTGCTTGACACACCAATGCGAGTAGCCAAAATGTATGAGGAGATTTTTTCTGGCTTGGTGCAGGATCCGTCCGATCTTTTTTCCAAAAGCTTTGGCGAGAACCATCACGAACTGGTGCTGGTCAAGGATATCCCGCTGTATTCGATGTGCGAGCACCATCTGGTGACCTTCCATGGCGTGGCGCATGTTGGATATCTACCAGGGGCTGATGGGCGAGTCTGTGGCATTTCGAAATTGGCGCGTCTGGTAGATATGTTCGCCCGTCGCCCGCAGGTCCAGGAACGGCTGACCAGCCAGATTGCCGATACGCTGGTTGAACAACTGGAGCCTAATGGTGTGATTGTTGTCATCGAGGCGGAGCATCTTTGCATGTCGATGCGAGGCGTCAAAAAACCTGGCTCGCGGACTATCACCTCGGCTGTACGCGGTTCATTCAGAGTGTCAGCCAAAACTCGCGAAGAGGCTTTATCACTGATCTTCGGCTCCTGATCTTTTATGATCTGGCGTTGCGGCAGGTTCACGTTTGACTTAACCTCACCTGTTGTCATGGGTATCTTGAATGTCACCCCGGACTCATTTTCAGATGCGGGAGAATTCTACGCCCTGAATCGAGCACTTGAACAGGGCGACCGTCTTTTGGCTGAGGGAGCCGACTTGATCGATATCGGTGGTGAGTCGACTCGTCCCGGTGCTGATGAGGTCTCGATTGATGAGGAACTGGCGCGGGTATTGCCAGTCGTCAGTTTTTTTGTGGAGCAGGGCGCAGCCGTTTCAGTAGATACCCGCCATGTAGAGGTGGCAACTGCCTGCATTGAGGCGGGAGCAGCTGTCATCAACGATGTTTCCGGCTTCCGTGATCCAGCTATGCACAGACTGGTGGCTGACAGTGATGTCGGCTGCGTTGTCATGCATATGCTCGGTGAGCCGAAAAGCATGCAGGTTGATCCTTTCTACGATGATGTTGTGGCAGAGGTTAAGGCTTACCTGCTAAAGCAGGCTGGCTTGTTGGAGTCTTCAGGGGTCAATCACGAGTCTATTTGCATCGATCCCGGGCCAGGTTTCGGTAAGGTCTTCTCCCATAATTTGTCATTGCTACAAGCGACTTCTGAGCTGGCTGGTTTAGGCTACCCGCTGATGGCTGCTTATTCCCGAAAAGGATTTATCGGATCACTAGCTGGTATCGAAGTAGCGGCTGATCGAGTGACTGCTTCTGTTTTGGTGGCTGCCTGGGCTGTTATGCAGGGAGCCCGGGTAGTCAGAGTGCATGATGTCTTGCCGACTGTTCAGGCGCTGGCGGTCTTGAAGGGGATTGGGGCGGTAGAAGGTAGCTCCAGCGTCGGGACGCCAAATAGTGTAGGAGTGCATCCAGATGCCTGAGCTACCGGAAGCTGAGGTAATCCGCAGAGGTTTGAACTCAGTGCTACCCGGGAAAGTGATTAGTAGTGTTGTGCTATCAGAGCCTCGAAGCTTTGTTGGTAGCGATGATGAATTGCACAATGATTTGATGGGTTTGTGTGTTGTGTGTGTTGAGCGGCGAGGCAAGATGCTTTTGGTCAGGCTGGTTAGCAATGAGAGAGTAAAAGTAGCTACGCCAAAACCCTGTGAAGCAGCGTCCGTAACAGCTTTAGAAGCACCGCCCCAGGTAGCTGGTGTAGAAGCAGACTTGGTGTTGTTGATTCATTTACGTATGACTGGGCAACTGGTTTATCGTATTCCTGACCAAGCCGATGATCCAGCACTGTCTGGTGGTTACCCCAGTGCTTCTTTGATTGGTGAACTGCCGGATAAAAGCACTCGGGTGATCATTGGTTTTTGTGATGGATCTAAGTTGTATTTCAACGATCAGCGTAAATTCGGCTATATGAAGCTGATAGCTGCTTCAAGCCTGGTTGATGATGACTTCTTGTCGCGCTTAGGCCCAGAGCCATTGGAACCAGATTTTACCTGGCAAGATTTACGTACTGCTCTGCTGGGAAAAGCAGGCAAACTGTCGACTACGACAATCAAGGCTGCTTTGCTTGACCAGGAGAAATTAGCTGGCATCGGCAATATTTATGCTGATGAGAGTCTGTTTCGTGCCGGGATCGATCCACGTCGCAGTGTCTCTTCGTTAAAGCCCAAGGACTATCAACACCTGCTGGTTGGCATTCGCGAGTGCTTGATGCAATCGATTGCTGCTGGTGGCTCGACTGCTCGAAACTATGTCGATGCTTTAGGGTTACGAGGTGAGTTTCTAGATTTGCATGCAGCAGTCTATGGCCGTACCGGTAAGCCTTGCCCGAATTGCGGTCGCCCGATTGTCAAGATTCGAGTTGCCGGTCGGGGAACTCATCTCTGCGAAAAATGCCAGAGGTAACCGAAAATTTTTGCGATCCAGCGAGTAAGGTGAACCAAGTTATAGGTGTGATGGCAAAGCTGTGCCCGCAGTCTTTTTGGTGTTTTTTGACGAGCGATTTTGAGAATCGAAAATTTTGCCGCAAAAAGGGCTCTTTTGTATGATATTCCATGAGGTGGGAGGTCGCTTTTTATACTATGGAATTTAAAATGCCTGGTAGATGAGGTGCGATTGAAAAACTGTCGAATTAAACTACATAGAATTTCGTACAAAAGGTGCCTTTTTGCGGCAAAACTTTTGATTTCCCGATGCTATTGAGAAAATTAGCTTCCTTGCTATAGAAACACATGATAAAACCAAAAATGTAGCCGTACTTATCACTGTGTGATAAGTACGGCGTTTCTTTTTACTAAGTTGACCTTTGTATACACCAGGCCAAACTCCAATAGGATTCTCTTACGAAACAATCAGACACTCTGCCTGGAAGCAAGTTTAATATATGCGATCCTGCCGTCAATTACTTCTGACTTCATCAGGTCAACTGAACAGACTGTTTCGTCGATAGAATCAATCTGCCAAGGCTTGGCACCGGTCTTGACATCTCGTGCCAAAGTGATGTGGGGAGTGAACGCTCGATCCTCCAGCCTGAACCCGACTGCAATCAATCGGGAAGACAACTCAGCTTGCAACTTGAGCAGTTCCGGATTCTCATAGATTCCAGCCCACCAAGTGTCGCCCCCCTTGCGCTTAAAACACCCGGTCTGGTCGAAAGAAATTGAAAATGGCATAAACTCCAACGAAGATAATACAGCCTTGGCTGCTGTGGCATGCACTTCATCACACTCGCCGAGGAACGCCAATGTCAAATGTAGATTCTCAACAGGTACAAAACGGCCACGTCTGGATTGTTGATATAAAGCATCAGAGACAGTCTCCAGTTTAGTTTTTATCTCGTCAGTGAAGCATATGGCAAAGAACAGACGCATCAGTTTTCACCCGGCCTTTCGCTGATTATTGGCCCATATGTAAGCTGCGCGGTATTTGAGAGCTCGTCACCCTGCAGCGCGGTATCTTTTTTCGTAGCGTTTTCATGATTTTCCATAATCCGCCCTTCGATCATTGAAGAAGCTATTCGCAGAGCGGTGATACGATTTCGTGTTAGAGAATATTGCGAAGAGCCTTCCTTCAGTTTGAGAATAACCTTCTCACACTTACTGATCAAAGAGTCTATGACCCGCTGAGCTGCCACTAACTCACCAACAGGATACTCCATCGCAAACCCACCTCTCAATTGTCTTACTGCCTTCACCTGAAAAACCAATATCGAATCGTACCAAACATCACCTGCAAAAACATGCACAATTTCACGAGATTACCTAAGCATTTTTCAGGCTTGCCAGTACATGTGTTTCCGCAGACATCTGACTACTGCTAGTATTTACGTATGGCTCAATTAGACAACCGAGTCTCAAGCACGAAATAGCTTTCAGCGATTGGTTAAGCGACAAAAGAGGAAACAGGCAGAGACAAAAGAGGAAACAGACAAAGGCAAAAGAGGAAACAGGCAAATCCAGAGGAAACGCTAGTCCACAGTCAGTTATCGTGTAGTTGGAGTTTTTGGAGAGAAAGCCTAAACAGGCAGTTGTGGGCGACACAGGCGAATGTCAAAGAGGCATTTTCCACTTTACCTGAACTGCCGGTTTATGTGTCTGGTTATCGAGATAACAAAAACAGGAGGTAATTATGGCAATTTCCATGTCACCAAAAGAGAACTACCTGGCTTGTTTGAATCACAAGCCACATGAGTACACCCCCGGTCCAGGCGACAATGTACCAGCCGGCATGCTGCTGCCAATCGAGCGTGGCGAGGGTGGGGCTGGTGTTGATGCCTTCGGCGTACGTTGGGTGGCTCCGACATCCGGTGGAGCAGGAGCTGCCTTGCCGGCTCCTGGAGAATTCATGCTGGAAGACGTCACTCAGTGGAAATCAGTAGTCGAGATCCCCGACATCAGTGTCTTTGACTGGGCAGGTTTGGCTGCTATTGAAGAGCCAATGATCAACCGTGACACACAGGTCGTCGAAATCTGGCACTCCAACTGTATCTATGAGCGGATGGCTACCTTGATGGGCTTTGAGGGCGCACTTTTGGCTCTTGCCTTGGAGCCGGAAGCTTCATTCGAACTATTGTCTGCCTTGACTGACTGGCGTATCGAAATGATCAAGTACTATTCCAAGTATTATCGCCCGGACTGCTACCTGTTCTTCGACGATGTGGCTACTGAACGGATGCTGTTTATGTCGCCAGAGACCTACCGTACCTTGATCAAACCCAACCACACCAGAATCGTGGCGGCTTGCAAAGAGCTCGGTATTATCCCGATCCAGCACACCTGCGGCCGAGCCGATCTGCTGGTGCAGGACATGATCGATGAAGGTTGTGATGGTTGGCATGCTGTGCAGGCGCAAAACGACCTGGAAGCCATCATCCAAGAGCATGGTGACCACTTCGTGCTGATGGGTGGTTACAATTCAACCGGAGCGCCAGGTCAGCCTTCAGCCACCGAGGCGATGGTTCGGGCTGAGGTACGCCGCTGTATTGACACCTATGCCAAGTATGGTAAAGGTTACATCTTCAGCGGCTTCGTACTGACCGAACTCGATCCCGCGAACCCATTGGACATGGGTCCGATGAACGCTATCATCACCGACGAGTTCTTAAAGATCCGGGCAGAACAGACTGCATAGAGCATGTCAGCAGGCTGCATTGACGGTATTAATCATAGGGAGAAGCCCGGGCTGTTACTGAACAGCCCGGGCTACCGCCATGCAGCCAATCCAGCAATACCAACAAGAAGGAGGAGAAGATGCCAGTATCAATGTCACCCAGAGAGAACTACCTGGCTTGTCTGAACCACAAGCCACACCAGTACACACCCGGTTTTGGCGATTCAGCCGGTTGTGGGATGTTTGTACCGATTGAACGCGGCGAAGGTGGCTCCGGTATCGATGCCTTCGGTGTCCGCTGGGTAGCGCCTTTGTCCGGTGGAGCCGGAGCTGCACTACCGGCACCGAACGAGTTCATGCTAACCGACATCACTAAGTGGCAATCAGTCGTCAAGATACCTGATCTGACAATTTACGACTGGGAGAAATTTGCAGAGCTTGAGGCAGGCATGTATGATCGTGACAAGGTTGCGATCGAAGCAGCCAGCTTGAATTTCATCTACGAACGCCTGGCTACCCTGATGGGGTTCGAGGAAGCTTTGCTGGCAATGGCCATCGAGCCAGATGCTACATATGCCCTTTTAGAAGCACTGACTGACTGGAAGATCGAGCTGATGAAATACTATGCCAAGTATTTCAACCCAGACGTCTATATCTTCTTCGATGACGTTGCCACTGAACGAGTCCTGTTCATGTCTCCTGACACTTACCGTACACTGATCAAACCACTGCATACCAAAATGGTCAATGCTTGCAAAGACATCGGTATTATCCCCATCCAACACACCTGCGGTAAGGCTGACCTGATTGTCGAAGACATGATCGAGGAAGGATGTGAAGCCTGGCATTGTGTGCAGGCGCAAAACGACATCGAAGGTATCATCCAGAAATATGGCGATCGTTTTGTGATCATGGGCGGTTATAACACGACTGGAGCACCTGGCTTACCGTATGCTACCGAGGACATGGTACGTGCCGAGGTGCGGCGCTGCTTTGACACTTATGCCAAATATGGCAAGGGTTATACATTCTTTGGCATGGTGCTGACAGCCGCTGATCCGGCCAACCCGATGGACATGGGGCCGATGAACGCTGTCATCATGGACGAGTTCCTAAAGATCAGGGCTGAGCAGACTGCATAGCTTTGATGTGGAGAAAACCGCTCGATCGGGTTGACTGTAGATCGCAGCCTTGAAAACCGCGACACCCGACCTTAGGGATTACAGCGGCAGATGGCGTGGCAGCCATCTGCGGCTGTTTGCCATAGGAAAACCGACTAGAAAAGAGGGAAAATGCCAGTTTCATTGTCACCTAGAGAGAACTACCTGGCTTGTCTGAACCACAAGCCGCATGAGTACACACCAGGCATGCCCGATGCTGCTCCTGCAGGCATTACCATGCCGATCGAGCGGGGAGAAGGCGGTGCTGGAACCGATGCCTGGGGTGTCAATTGGGTTGCACCGCTGTCCGGTGGTGTTGGTTCGGCCATACCGAAACCGGGTGAGTTCATGTTGACCGACATCACCAAGTGGAAGTCTGTCGTCAAAATCCCGGATCTCAGTGTTTATGACTGGGAAGCTTTTGTTGAGGCTGAGAGAGGTATGTATGATCGGGACATGCAAGTTATCGAAATCTTCAGCAGCAACTTCGTCTATGAACGCCTGGCTACCCTGATGGGCTTTGAGGAAGCTCTACTGGCTATGGCACTGGAACCTGATGCGACATACGAGCTGCTGGAAGCCATCCTGGAATGGAAGATCGAAGGTTTGAAGTACTACATAAAATACTTCAATCCCGATTCTTACATCTACTTTGACGATGTCGCCACTGAGCGAGTGATGTTTATGGCTCCTGAAACTTACCGAGCCATGATCAAGCCATTGCATACCAGAATGGTTCAAACCTGTAAGGATTACGGGGTTATCCCCATTCAACACACCTGCGGTAATGCCGACCTGATTCTGGATGATATGGTTGAAGAAGGCAATGCAGCCTGGCATTGTGTCCAGTCTCAAAACGATATTGTGGCTGCAATCGAGAAGTACGGTGACCGCTTTGTGATCATGGGTGGTTATAACACCACCGGTGCTCCCGGACAGCCTTCAGCTACAGAAGAAATGGTACGTGCCGAAGTACGCCGTTGCCTGGAAACCTATGGCAAGTATGGTTATGGCTATACATTCTTTGGTCAGGTCTTAACCCAGATGGATCCCGCAAACCCGTTCTACAATGGGCCAATGAACGAGGTCATCTTGGATGAATTCTTGAAGATCCGGGCGGAGCAGACCGCCTGATCGTAAGAACACGGCTGCGCGGCAGTCAACTGCTTTTGTGCAGCCGTGTTCTTATTCAGTCGATAGACAACGAGTAGAAAAGAGGAAAAATGCCAATTTCGATGTCTCCTAGGGAGAACTACCTGGCTTGCCTTAACCACAAGCCACACCAGTACACGCCAGGTGCAGGCGACAATGCCATGGCCGGCTCATTTGTGACGATCGAGCGTCTGGTTGGTGGTCATGACGGCTTTGGCGTACGTTGGGTCGGGCCGACCTCTGGAGGCGCTGGCAGCGGTCTGCCGGCACCGAATGAGTTTATGCTGGAAGATGTCACACAATGGAAGTCGATCATCAAGATCCCCGATGTCAGCTCTTATCCCTGGGCTGAATGGGCAGCAGCTGAAGAGCCGATGATCGACCGCGACATGCAAGCGGT
>JAITUO010000228.1 GCA_031286245.1 Coriobacteriales bacterium | reverse complement strand
CCCATGAGCGTGCCCCCTTCGTCTCGCTTGAGGTTTTCTTGGATATCTTCGAGCCGATGTGGCGTGCTAATGCTGCTCCCTATGTAGAAGCTGGCTGTCATGCCTCTCATCACAACTGTGGCAAACTGGAGGCATTCATTCCTTACATCATCGATATGGGCTTCGACTCCTGGAACCCGGCGGAACCACAGAACGACCTCGTTGGCATCAAAGAGCAGTTCCCCGGTAAACTAGCCATCTGTGGCGGGTTCGCTGGTAACGGTTTCGTCAGCTGGCCTGAGACCACCGAAGAGGAAGTACGAGCCTACGTAAGACAGCAACTCGACCTGTTGGCACCGGGTGGCAGTTACGCCTTCGGCGGTTTCATCATGGGTGCCCCCGGTGACACGGAGATCGAGAAGCGCCAAGGTTGGATCAACGATGAGTTCGAGAAACTGAGGTATTCATACTACTAAGAATTAGCGAAGTTACCTCATTAGTGTATGCAAAAACCGATGCCGGAAGCAAAAAGCCTCCGGCATCGCATTATACTCAGAGCGAATATAAACCATCACTAGATCAAAACCGAGATCGGGCTCCCCGGCTCCCAGGGGTTAACAGTAGTTATACCAATGTCCTGATAATCATTTGTATTCCTCGTTGCTATAGTCATGTTATGCATGAGAGCGGTTGCAGATTACTACAAAACTACAAGAATCGAACCAGCTAATCAGCAGGTTCAACGAAACTGGTTTTGCGAATAAAAAGCAAGCATCCCAGATACCCAGACAAAACCAGTTTTTGAATCGCCAATCAGCGTCTTAGCAGGTTGTGACATAAGTACCAATACTCCAGCTTCGAATAGTTTATACTGGCCTCAATTCGATATAGTTTCGCTCCATAAACCTGCAGTAAAAGAGAAGGGAACGCCATGTCAGATATCACGTACGAAGATAGAGTACAAATAATGAAAGATGCAATTGACTTGAAAAGTACATCACGAGTCCCAGTCGCACCATTCATCGCCAATCTACCGCTGCACTTTGCTACGAACGATGTGAACTTCAGGGATGTCATGTACAATCCAGAAAAAGCCGCCGATGCGTTTATCGATTTTTATCGTTGGTTCAGGCCGGATATGAGTATCGGAACGCTATACCACTGCGGTCCTTCCAACGAGATCGCCGAGACTACTTACTATGACTGGCCAGGACAGCCGGGTAAAAACGTCCCGGATTACACAACCTACCAGTGCCACGAAATCGAATATATGATGGAAGACGAGTATCCTGAGCTCTTGAGCGACTTTACAGGATTCATGCTGCGCAAATTGATCCCCCGGGCTTATCCAGGTGTGGCGGGTCTCAGCACTATCGGCTTCAGCCCGTCCAGCCTGATGGGATCCAGTGGATTGAACTCGATGATGACCCCAGCAGCTTTGGAAGCCTATGGCAAACTGCAGAGAATGAGCGAGTTTGAAGCCATTCATGCTGCTGCAGGTGATCGAGTTAATGCCGCCCTGCAGGAGTTCGGCATCCCCACAATGTTTCAGGGGATTGGTTTAGCCCCCTTCGATGCCCTCTCCGATAACTTCCGCGGTACTACCGGTGCCTGGCTAGACTTGATTTCGCAGCCAGACAATGTCCAGGCTGCCTGCGATTTGTTCGCTGATATCCAAATCGCCAGTTGGGGATATTACGACTACTTGCCTCTGCCCTTCAAGTGCGTTTTCTTCCCACTGCACAAAGGCATGGACGGCCTGATGAGTCCAGAGCAGTTTGATAAGATCTACTGGAAACCTCTGCTGAAGCTAGTCAACCATCTGGCTGACCGTGGTATTTACTCACTGATCTACAGCGAAGGTTTTTACAACACACGCATCCACCACATGGAAGGCCTGCCTGTTGGCAAGACCATCGTACACATGGAGTATGCCGACCCAACTGAATGCAAGAAGGTCTTTGGCGATACTGCAGTACTCTCCGGTTTTATCCCACTGATTAATCTTGACTGGGGCACCAAGGAGAAAGTGATCGAGGAAACCAAATACTTCTTAGACAAGTTAGCTGACGGTAAAGGTTACATCTTCGACACCGTAGCTGCTATCGAAACAGCCAAACGCGAGAATTTTGATGCCATGATGGAGACTGTCTATAACTGGTATTAGAGTTTTAATGTGGAGAAACCCGCTTGGGTTGATCCAAACCTTTCGTGACGAGACTACAGAGGCGGTCTAACCTGGCCGCCTTTGTATTATTGCTTACTTACGTGCAATTGGCGGTACTATACTCAATATAAACAAGAAGCATCACAAATGACGAAATCAAACAGAAACCTAAGGAGACAAAATGAGGAGGTTAAGAACTTTATTAGTAATGCTACTGCTTTTTACACTTACAGCATGTGATGATAATGAAAGAAAATTAGGTTTCCTTATTATGGACAGCTGAGAATCATCGACAGTCAGCCAGATAGTACAGAGATACCAAAACATCAGATACTTATGAATAATACGATTCTTCAGCAATCCATCAATGCGAATGTCGGCATGACTATTGACATTCCCGATGCTGGTTTAGAAGGTTTAGTAGTCAGAAGGCAGGAGTTGGGAATTGTCTCGAGCACACAGAAGTCCAGTCGTTCGGTATTTATACTAAGTGATTATCGGTATATTAGTTCTTTCTTACACGACTCTTACCTGGCAGTAAACCTGACGGATCGTATAGTGCTCTTCGAATTCCGACATAATTGCTATGAGGACGTTCTTTATCTTTGCGATGTCGACGGTGATGGTTTAGCAGAAATCATTGTCCAGCAGGATACCGACATGTTCGGTGGGATGGGTCAATATCAATCAACCGTTTTCAAAATCTACAACGATGAGCTTATTGAGATTTTTGGTTATCCTCTGCCTGATCCCATGAAGCTGGACACTGGTTTCACAAGTCAATTCTTAGGCGGTTATAGACTTGAGATAAGTAACACTATTACTGGATATAACACCATCTTGGACATATCCGATAGATACTTTAAGGAAGCCTTCGATGAAGAAGGTCGCTTTGTTAGAAATGAAAGAATTTCATGTGATCATTTCAATGAGTTCAAGCCAGAAGACATCGATGGAGATGGGGTCTTTGAGATTGTCTGCCTATAATATGTATCACTTATTGGTCACTCAGATGGTATAGGACTGGCACGCAGTGTATTGAAATTCAACCCTGGATTACAGCAATTTGAGGTTGTTCAAGCAGAATTCATAAGCAAGATTAACTGAGAGTTTAAACTGGTGGATTGCCAAGCCAAGAGCAGCCACACTAGTACTTAGTCTGTCAGACTCAGTCTGATCTAGCACTTCCAATGTCAATCAAGCGGCGCGGTGCCACCAGCAGCCAGCACGTAGCTCTATCCAAACAATAAGTGGTTTTTTGGCACAAATTTTCGGTTGAGGGGCGCTTTTCGGTACATACTGAGGTAGAACTGCCTAAAACATGGCCTTATTCGACTAATTGTGTCGAATATATGCCCCTCAACCGAAAATTTGTACCAAAACTCTCCAGAGCCGTGGCAAAGTGATTTCATTGCCTTCTTTCTTGGTTGATTGCGCAAAAGTTAAACTCAACATAGATACAATTAACTGTTGACAAAAGCCTAAGCCAACACGACATTCAATCCCTATAAACTCTGACAACTGGACGACACCCGGTCTTCTCCCCATAAAGGTTATACTTGGAATATGCAGATCCTCTTAGGAATCCTCTCCCCAATCTTTTGGGGTCTTGTGATGTTCTCGCTGATCGTTTTCGTGCACGAAGCGGGGCATTTTACGGCGGCTCGCCTCTGTGGCATGCGAGTGCGCGAATTCATGCTGGGCTTACCTGGCCCTAACATCGGGTTTCGCATTGGAGACACCAAATTCGGTGTCACACCGTTTTTGCTCGGCGGATATGCCCTGGTCGCCGGAATGCAGTTCGAGGTCGAGAGTCCAACACTGGCTCGCTCACTTGCGTTGTTGGCCGAGGTAGGCAGCATGGGCACAGCAGCTGTGCAGGACAGCGCTCAACAGACCGGCATTGATGTCGAGGGTGACCTTGACCAGCTGGCTGACTGGGGCACTATCGTCCGCAAGCGCCAAAAAGACGGACTATACCTTTATACAATGCCAGCCAGTGGCGGTTTTTCAGCGGGAGAAGCCCGTGTCTTAGCTAACCCGGAAGGCTTGATTAGCTCGGAGCGCAAGCTGACCTATCTGGGAGCGCCATACCACCAGCGAGTTCTGATGTTGGTCAACGGTGCTATCTTCAACCTGATCTTCGCCATTATTGTTTTTTCGGCTGCGATGATGTTGATCGGTGACATTCAACTGTCGACAGTAATAGATAGCGTTACTGCCGGATCGCCGGCTGAAGCTGCAGGCATTCAGGCAGGCGATGAATTGTCTGCAATTGACGGAAAAGCTGTCGGAGATTGGAATGGTTTTTACGAGATTATCGGCTCGCATCAACCGGGAGATACTGTTACTGTCACTGTTTTTCGCAACGGTGTTCCAGTCGATTTCAAGGTCGTTTTAGCTGACTCGGGTGAACGGGCCTTCGTTGGTGTG
>JAITUO010000221.1 GCA_031286245.1 Coriobacteriales bacterium | reverse complement strand
CCCAGGCTGCTAACCGCTTTAACTCGTTGTTCACGGTTGCCATTGATGTGCCGACCCGTTCAATCAATGACTGGGCTGCCTGGTAGTCCAGAGCCACTCGATAATCGGCTGCTAGTTGGCGTAGCCGATGGGGCAGTTCGGATCGCTTGATGCTTGAGACATCAATGATTGATTTTGGGTTATAGGTATGAATTGCCTTATACAGTCGAGTATTGGCTGCCAACTTGTTGGCTAACAGCACCAGAACTGTAGAGCTTAAGGGCTTCTCCAGATAGTGAATAAGTGCCTCTGCCAGGTTTTTATCCAGCTTCTCGGCATTGTTGATCACTACCAGGCGGTATTGTCCACCAAACGGAGGAGTATGTAAGATATCCAGCAATTGGTCGGGGGCCTTGATGCTCTCTGGGTTGAAAGTCTCCTCATTCATCAGCAAGTCACCAGAAGCCGCGATGCGCTCCGAGAGGCGCCTTAAAGTGGTGTCTCGTTTCAACTCATCGTCTCCGTTGAACAGATAGATAGCTGCCAGAGCTTGGTTGTTTTCCTGCATGTTGGTCGTCATACCAGACGGGCTCCTTGCGCTAGAAACTCCAAAACGGGTCTGTATTAGAATAGCTTATCGTAATGCCGGAGGCACTGAATCGCAGGCGAATGTCTCCAGACAGGTCGGTACGTAAGACATCGACGCCGGCATCAGACAAGATAGCTAAGGCATCATTTGTTGGATGGCCAAAATGGTTACCCGAACCGACACTGATCAGGGCCAATCGACAGGCCCAGGCTTGTAGTACAGTGTCGTTCACAGACTTTCGACTACCATGATGGGCGACCTTTAACACGTCGAAGTGCCTGTTGGGATAGAGGTTGATGATCTCCATCAAAATTTCAGTCTCTGCATCTCCGGTAAGAAGCACACTGGCTTCCGGAAAACCGTCATTGTCGGCATCATAGTCCAAGCATAACACCAAGCTATCGTCATTACCGCCAGTCAAAGCCGGATATCTGGGAAGCAACACGGTCAGTTGGAGATGCCGGGAGACGACCAGCACATCACCAGCCTTTAATCCTTGGACTGATGACATGCCTATCAAGGTGCTGGCGTTGGTGATTGCCATGGCTTCTGGTAAAGCGGTTTTCAAGCCATCAGCGAAATAGATTGTGTCGGGCAGCACAGTACCATTTAAGGCCCGCAGACCTCCGCAATGGTCACTGTCCAGGTGGCTGATGATAACTGCGTCCAAGTGATTGACCTGGTTACGGGACAAAGCCCGCCTCAGGTCTAAAACACTGGGTCCTGTGTCGATCAACACACAATTGGATGAATCGCGGATAACGATGGCATCACCTTGACCGATATCCAGCATGATAATCTCCGGTGGAGTCGGTCGCAGAAAAGCTGTAATCAGTAGTAATAACGCACATAAACTGGCTTTGAGCAGAACCAGCCAGGCCGAACGACTGGGTTTAGGCCAGAGTCGGTAGATCAAAGCAGCGATACAACCAGCGACCAGCAGGCAAACTATCTGATCAGCATCGATAGGGATTGAAGCCCAAGGCAAGCGTGCCATTGATTCAGCCAGCCAACAGCTGAGATTGGCTATAGCATGCAAGACCAGCAGCGCAGGCTTTAGGACCGGTGGCAGCAACCAACCAATGACCAGGGCTGGCATACCTAAAGACAATATCAGGACAATCAAAGGTGTGACCACCAGATTAGCTGGTAATGCCACTAGGGAAACACAGGCAAAAGCCGGAGCAGTCAAAGGTATGGTCGAGGCTTGCGCAGTCAGGCTCAAAGCCAGCGGCTCAGTGATCTGCCGCTTGACTAATCGAGCAAGCTTTTTGGTCGCTTTATTAACCACCGGATTTGCTTTGGTTTTTGCCTGGGTTTTGCTGTGGCGAGCCAGCTGTGGTAGAGCTATCACCCAGGCCTTAATCAGAGGTAGAAAGACAGCCAAGCCGAACACAGCAAAGACTGAGAGCCAAAATCCCAGCGAGAATGCTGTAGGCGGTTGGACAATAATCATCAAACAGGCTGTTACACTCAAGGCACTCGGAGCATGGGCTCGACGACCGATCAGACGTGACCCTTGAATGATCGCCATCATACCTGCTGACCGGAGAGCTGAAGGCTGCATAGCAGTTAATACAACATAAAGGACAATGAACAGTACCAGCAAGACTACTTCACTGCGGCTGGACAGGCCAAGGCGTTGTAAAATCCACCCGACCAGGCTGGCGATGACCGCCAGATGTGACCCCGAGACAGCAATCAGATGGGCCAGACCGGTGATACGGTAAGTCTCGCCAGTCCATGTGGTATTCAACCGGCTGGAGTCGCCCAGAAGCACTCCTGCCAAAAGTAGTCCGCTGGCGTTGTCATCAGCTGTCAGCAACTGCTGGTTTGTCTGGCGGAAACTGGCGACTCTGCCTAGAATATCGTTTGGAAAATGAGTTTGTCTTACGGTTTTGACAGCAACAGTGCCAACAACACCTTGTTGATATAAAGTCTCCTGGTGGTCTGTCAGTGGTTTGTAGCTGCCGATTATCCTGACTTCAGCACCATATGCTGGCAATTCATCCTGTTTTGGCCAATAGAGTCGCAGCCGGCAGTGCTTTCCAGTCGGCAAGCTAGTCTCCACGAGGCTCTGGTAGCTTATGCTACCTTGCTGTGGGTCACTGAGCACACGACAGGTCAACTCGAATGGTTCAGTTTCCAGGGCATTGGTGCATAGACTGTCAATGCCTTGCCAATACCAAGTTCCCCAGGCCAGTGCCGATAAAAGAATACCGCACATCAACGAAAACCGTGCCAACTTGTTTTTACCATTGGTTTTCAGGTTTACAAATAAGGCAATTAAGCCGATCGCAGCAGTACCGGTCAACCCGGGGTTTATCCATCTACTGTGCCAACACAGCTTCTCTGCCAGGTAGATCCCTGCCCA
>JAITUO010000196.1 GCA_031286245.1 Coriobacteriales bacterium | reverse complement strand
ATCGAGTCTTTGCCGAACTCTTCATCAGTAGATCACGACCGCAGACTGGACATGCTCCAATCCGTGCATCAGCAGTCACAGCATCACTCAAAGCCTCCCCCACCTCAGCCGCTCGTGGCAATAAGCCAGTCATGATCTCTGCCAACAGCTTACGCGAATGCCCGACCACCTGATCACGGCTGGTTTGCCCAGCGGCAATGGAACTCATTTCTTCTTCTAGATTGGCAGTCATCTGCGGAGTGGTGATATGTGGAGCAAACCGTGCCAATGCCTCGGCTACAGCCATACCGAGCTGTGTCGGCTCGACTGGGTCATTAACAATGTAGCGTACTTCCAACAAGCGCTCGATGATGGCATGACGTGTCGACTTGGTACCCAGCCCGAGTTTCTCCATTTCTTGAATTAACCGGCCTTGTGAATAACGTGGTGGTGGTTCGGTCTGCCGATAGTCAAGCGTAGCGCCTAAAAAGCCAACTTGTTGCCCACTGGCCAGCAGAGGCAGTTGTTCGTCCTTGCGCAAGCCATAAGGATAGATTTCCCTGAAGCCTGGCTTGACCAACACGTCACCTCGGCTAATAAACTGCTCACCATTGGCATCGATGTTGACTTTAGTTCCTTCAATAACAGCGGCATCACTGAGTGTAGCCATAAATCGTCTGGCAACCAGATTATAGATCTTCCATTCATCGCCTTTCAGCCTGGTGGAATCGGCAGCTCCAGTCGGGTAAATTGGTGGATGATCGGTGGTCTCAGTCTTGCCACGCACAGCAGTTAACTTGGAGCGACTTAAAAGCTTATCAGCATACGAGGCATATAAAGGTGTCTTAGCCAGTGTGGACAGGCTGGCACGCAGGTCGAGTGAGCTTGGGTAGACCGTGTTGTCGACACGGGGATATGAAATCAAACCTGACATATACAAAGACTCGGCAACCCGCATCGTCCGAGCTGGCGGAATGCCCTCTGCTGCAGCAGCTGCCTGTAACGAGGTGGTATTGAATGGCGGCGGCGGCATGACCTTGCGTTGCTTGGTTTCGATATCGATGACAGCCCCATGACTGGCATTTTGGACGCGCGCCAGAGTGGCATTAGCCAGCGCTTCATCCTTAAACCGCTCGCTGATGTGTGTGGCTTCGAACTCGCCGTCGGGAGCAGCAAAATTCGCTTTTAGTACCCAATAGTCTTCACTTACAAAGGCATTTCGCTCCAGCTCCCGCTTAACGATCAGCGCCAACGTCGGTGTCTGTACACGACCGGAAGGCCTGACTCGGCCGAACCCGGAGTATTTGGCAATCGACAGGTAACGGGTCAGTACAGCTCCCCAGATCAAATCGATCCACTGACGAGACTCACCAGCCTGAGCGAGGTGATTATCCAGTTCTCCCAGCTTGTCAAAAGCCTGGCTGATCTCAGCTTTGGTGAAAGCCGAATAGCGGGCACGGGTTGCTGGCAAGCCTGGTGCTGCCTCATGTACCATGGCCAATGCATCAGCACCGATCAACTCGCCTTCGCGGTCATAGTCAGTGGCGATCACCACGCTATCAGCCTTGCTGGCCAGGTTTTTCAGCGAGCGGATAATACCTTTCTCAGCCGGTGTCTTTAGCAATGGGGCGTAAACCAGGTATGGTAAAGCCTCCAGTTTCCAACCTTTCAGGTCGACCGCCTGCTCACTGAAAGGTTTCTTTTTTTTGAATGGAGGTTTTGGCAAACTGTCTGGTAGATCAGCAGCAATCATCAGTCCGTCGGCCACACCATGCCAGCCCCGGGATTTGGTGTAAGTCAGCTGTTCTGGGAACCCGACCGCCAGGATATGCCCCCTCAGCCCGATGCTGACCCAGTCTTCTCCAGCCTTATTGAAGCGATAAGCAGCAGTGTCATATACTTTGTCAGCTTTTACAGGGCCTGTGGATAAGAGCTCGGCGATCTTTTTTGCTGCGTCGTTCTTTTCTGTGATAATCAGTCGCAAAGTCTCCCTTTCAGCGTCTCTTACAAGGTGTAACCAAACGGATAGTCTGGTTCATCTGAGGCATTGGTCATTATTAGTGTAACGTGCGTTATCCTACAACGTCTGCTACTTGATTGGCAAGCCATTCGCACCAATCATCCATTCCCTCGCCGGTCCGGGCGCTGACAGTAAACACCGGCGCAGTCGGATTCATAGCTTTAACAGTCTCTTTGAAAACAGCCATATCGAAGTCAAACAGTGGCAAGGTGTCGATTTTATTCACAACAATGGCATCAGCAGAGGCAAAAATACCAGGATACTTCTGTGGTTTATCGTGCCCTTCCGGAACAGAGAGGATCACTACGCGAGCGTGCTCACCGAGGTCGAACTCCGTCGGACAAACCAGGTTGCCTACATTCTCCACAATCAGAAAATCAATTTCCGATAGTGATAAAGCGTCTAATGCCCGGGCAATCATCATTGCTTCCAGATGACAGGCGCCTCCGGTGTTGATCTGGACTGCAGTCAAACCAGCCTGCTTAATGCGTTGAGCATCGACGTCTGATGCGACATCTCCTTCAATAACTGCCAATCGCAACTGTGATCGTAGACGATCGATAACGGATAGGATACACGAGGTCTTTCCTGCTCCCGGTGACGCCATGATATCCAGCATATAGACTTGCTCTTTTGCCAGCAGCTGGCGGTTGGACTCAGCGTGGCGGGCATTCAGTTCCAGGATCGGCGTATTGATCTCAATCTCCATTTTCCACCTCGATCGATTCGATTTCCAATTCGCGTCCTGCTAAAAGCTCGCATGCCAAAGCAGCACAGTCAGGACAGTAGCGCCGATAACGGTCAGGGGTATACTCCAGGCCACAACTCAGACAGCGTGATCGCGCTTCAATCTGGTTCAACACCAGGTCAGAGCCTTCCGCCAGAGTGCCCGGAGTCAAAGCTTGATGAGCGAACTGCATGGCATCAGGCAAGACCTCGGTCAATGCGCCGATTTTTAAGGTTATCCTGGTTATTCTTTGAGCATTGGCTTGCCGGGCTGACTGTTCAGCGACTTGCAAGACTGAAGCCATCAGGGAGAATTCGTGCATCGTTTGATCGTCTTAGTCCTCTTCGTCCAGTTCATCTTCTTCATCGTCGTCATCATCTTCATCAGCTGCTAAGTTCTCTCTGGCAATACGCCGCATCAAGACTAAGCGAGATATAAACAAAGACGCTTCGTATAACACCAGCATGGCGGCAAACATCAACAACATGGTGATCGGGTTGGCATCTGGTGTAACCAGGGCGCAGATTACCATTAAGGTAACATAGACCACTCGCCAGCTCTCCCGCAGTTTCTTGTAGGGAACGATGTTAAAGACCGTCAGGTAAAACACCACAAGTGGTAACTCAAAGGCTACTCCGAAGCCGATTTCGAAGAGGATTATGGTGTTGATGAACTGTGAAGCTCTCGGCATCACCAACGAATACTCATTGGCCTGTTCGATCATCCATTCAAAGGCTGGGTTTAAAATCACAAGGTAGCAGAAGACCATTCCCACCAAAAGCAGCAATATGGCCACAAAGAAAGTCGGGATCACCCATTTACGCTCTTCTGGTTTTAGTGCTGGCAAGAAGAATGCTAATAGTTGCCAAATCCAGACCGGCCCGGTGACCAGGAAACTGAAAACGAAGGCAACCCAGAAACGAATGGCAAAACCTTCAAAAGGTTCAAAGGTATAAAGCGCCTGTCTTAACCTGTCCAGTTCACTGACAGGGTCACGCAGAAATATAGCATCGACAATCGTTGTAGCCCCGATATTGATCTGGCTACCACCCGGTAGGAAGATAGAAATCGGGCGGATTAAGAATAGAATCAGTTCCGATGAGAAGAAATAGAGTCCGATTGTAGCGACCAGTATGGCAATAACACTGATTGACAGACGGCGACGGAGCTCACCGAGGTGGTCAAACAGCGGCATTTGGGCTTGTCCGACAGGCATGCTCAGTCCTCCTGTTCAGACTTGGTATCAGTACCAGCTGAGCTTTCGGTTACCCGATGAGCGGCATGCTCACGTTCCAGGCGAGCTCGCCGTTCGGCAAAACTCTCCTTACCAGATAAGCTGTCATCGGCTTCGCTGGTCTGAGCAGCAGCCACGACACGGGCCCGTTTCTTTTTGGTCTCCGCGTCCAATGCCGCTTTCAGGTCTTCGGCCTTAGGCTTGTCTGTTAGTTTTTCATCAGGACCGTCTTGCGCCTCGGGCTCGGCTTTGCTATCCGCTAAGCCATCGGTTGTAGCAGTCGACACATCATCAGCCTGTAGGTCTGGCTCGGCTTTACTGCTGTCTTTTGATTTTGACTTGCTATTATCACTGGATTTTAGCTTGGTACCAGTCGATGTTATATCATCGAAAATATCAGCAAACGGGTTGATCAAAGGCTCGAGATCCTTGATTGGGTCGTAGACCTCTTCTTTGATCACTTTGTTCATCTGCTCCTGGGCTGCACGGAACTGACGGATGAAACGTCCGACAGTCTTGGCGATTTCCGGCATCTTGTCTGGGCCAAAAATTAGAAAGGCAAACAACAAGATGATGGCAATTTCTGTTCCACCTAAACTGAACACTTGGTATCCTTAATTCTTCTGGCAATGTCGCCAGAGGTCGGTATCACATCAGCAAACAATCATCCATAGTAACATAACACAAAAAAGCAGCAGTCATACAATTAGTCATACAACGGGAAAGAACAGCTCGAACAACTGGCAAAACCCAAACCGGCAACAGGTAAGCCCAAAGAGATCACCAGCACTACACTGACAATGACTGTGGCAATCTTGCGTGTCCGGGTCATCTGGCCTTGTTTAGACTGATCTGGCCTGGTGGCTGTTGGCTTGACAGAGGTTTTTTTCTTTACCGGGTTGGACATGACAAGCTCAGTCTAGTCCCTCAACTTCAAACGCATCTCTTCGGTACGAGCCATGATCCGCTCTCGGTCGACGCCATGCAGGTGCTCGCCATTGAAGAGGATCTCACCACCAACCATCGTCATTAACACATTGTTCGGTCTGATGGTGTGGACAATTGCTTCATATGGATCATGGGTCGGTACAGAGGCTGAGCGAGACAGATCGAGCGCGATGATATCAGCCAGTTTACCAACTTCCAGCGAACCAACCTGGTCTGCTACTCCGACCGCCTCAGCAGCGCCCAGTGTGGTCAGCCTGATCATCTGTCTGGCAGTTAGAAAGTCGCTTTTACGATGGGTAGCCCGCTGCAACAACAAGGTCAGCTGCATTTCGGCAAACAGGTTTGTTGTCGAGCTGGCTGCTGGAGAATCCGTGCCCAGGCCAACTCGGAGCCCGGCTTTTAAGAAATCTGCCAGAGGAGCAATACCCATACCCAGTTGAGCATTACATCGGGAGCAGACTGCAACAGCGACATCATATTGTTCAAGAAAGTCAATATCATCCTCATCTACATGGACGCAATGGATTGCGAGGATATTCGGAACTTGAAAGAGCCCCCAATTCAAAATATAACGGATCGGTGAGACGCCAGTGGCCAGCCAGGGTGGCATGTCGATACCATAACCGCGTTCCATCTCAGTCTCATGGACAGAAAACAGCGAAGATCCATAGCGAATGAAATCATATTCTTCGCGCGATCCAGCCAGATGACAAGCAACCGGTGTGCCATCCATGGCATACTCACTGATCTTGGTGAATACCTCGGGATGGCATTTATACAAAGCCTCCGGAGCGATACCGATCCGCTGATAACCAGCATCAGCAGTTGCCCGCCAGGTTTCGATGTCACTGTAAGCCTCATCCAGGATCCGCGGCACTTCGTGCTTCTC
Organism: Coriobacteriales bacterium; assembly: GCA_031286245.1. Taxonomy (GTDB): domain Bacteria; phylum Actinomycetota; class Coriobacteriia; order Coriobacteriales; family UBA8131; genus WQXZ01. The sequence continues at coordinate 3,254 of JAITUO010000196.1, read as the reverse complement.
CATCGTACCGACTTCACGATAGAAGGTACCGCGCAGCCCAACAGCTTTTGCAGCATGAAGTGAAGCACCAGTTGCAGTGATATCGGCGATAGTTGTAATCCCACTGCGGACCGTCTCCAAGGCACCAAGCAACGCACTGTCCAGCCAATCCTGGCTGTCAAACAGCTCTTCTTTTGCGGTCAGTCTGATTTTCCAGTCGGCATAAGGAACATCATGGATCAACCCACGCATCGCTGCATACTCCAGATGTGAGTGAGCATCCACCAGCCCCGGCATCAAAGCTGCCAGGCCGAAGTCCATCTGTGACTCGTTTGGGTACTGGGCTTTTAGTTCTGACGCTGATCCGACCGCCAAGATACGTCCATCTTTCACACAGACTGCACCATCTTCAATATGCGGAGCGTTGACCGGTAGAACATAGCGAGCAAGCAGTAACATCTAAGCCTCCAACAATCATCTGGGTACCGGACTCCCACCTGGCAACCCCCGATTTGTAAAGTCCCATTATACGTCTTTCGTGGTAGAATGCTGTGACTTGTTTCAGGGCGAGGTGAAATCCCTCACCGGTGGTGTTACGGTAACGATGCCTGCCGTGAGTCCACGAGCCATCTGGCAGATCCCGTGAGATCCGGGAACCGACGGTTATAGTCCGGATGAAAGAAGCAGAGGTAAATGTGCCTGACATCGTCTTTGAGTCTGTGACTTTCTCATACAATGACAAAGTATTGGATGACCTCTCCCTCGAGATTAATCGTGGTGAGTTTGTCGCTATTGTTGGTGCCAACGGTTCAGGTAAGACAACATTTGCCCGTCACATCAACGCTTTGCTCCAACCTCAGCTTGGCATGGTCTTAACAGTCGGCTTGGACACGAGGGATCCAGACAATCTCTTCACGATCCGCTCGCATGCCGGCATGGTCTTCCAAAACCCCAACACCCAGATGGTCGCCAGCGTGGTGGCGGATGATGTTGCCTTTGGCCCGGAGAATCTTAACGTCCAGCCACCGGCATTACAGCAGCGCGTCAAGCAAGCCCTGGACACAGTAGCAATGAGCAGCCATGCCGAGGATGACCCGGCCGAACTCTCAGGCGGCCAACGCCAACGAGTCTCGATCGCAGGCATCTTAGCCATGCAGCCAGATATCTTGGTCTTAGACGAGCCAGGCGCCATGCTTGATGTGCGTGGCCGTCGCGGTATTCGCCGGATCATCAGCGAACTCAATCAAACCGGTATGACCATTGTTTTGATTACACATTTCATGGAGGAAGCTGCCTTGGCAGGACGAGTGATTGTGCTGGACCAGGGTAAAGTGGCTTTGGATGGCCCACCAGCCGAAGTATTCTCAGAGGCCAATGTCCTGCGCCAGCTTGGCCTGGACCTGCCCTTCTCCTCATTATTAGCCGAAGCTTTATCTGCCCAAGGGTTCGCTATACCGGAGTCTATCAGCCTTGATGATTTGAAGGAGTTGATATGCAGCTGGTTCTCGATGCAGTAAGCTACCGCTACGGCTCGGCTGCTGAAGACCAGTATGCTATTCGGGAGCTCAGCTTTAGGCTTGACTCCGGCGATTTCTGCGGCATCATCGGGCATAGTGGCTCAGGCAAGTCAACCTTGATCCAGTTGATGGCTGCGTTGATTCACCCGAGTAGTGGCCGAGTGCTGTTGGATGGTCTCGACCTCGCCTTGCCCAAGCACCGGACTAAGCTGTTCACACGCATTGGTGTGGCATTTCAATACCCTGAGGCCCAGTTATTCGCGCCGACTGTCTTTGAGGATATTGCCTTTGCAGCTCGTAATGCCCAATTAGCGAGTGCAGATATCGAGCGCCGGGTTCGGCATTGGATGTCTGTCATTGGTTTGGATTATGATCGTTATGCCCACCGCTCCCCTTTTGAGCTTTCCGGTGGAGAACAACGTCGCGTCGCCTTGGCTGGCATCCTGGTGGTCGAGCCGGAGCTGTTGATCCTCGACGAACCGACAGCCGGCCTCGATCCGGCTGGCCGGCGTCGGCTCTTGCAAGTGATCGATAACTACCATGACCAAGGCCATACTGTCGTCATGGTCTCACATTCCATGGAGGACATTGCTCAGGTTACAAACCGTATCCTGGTTCTCAAGGATGGCTACCAGTATTTACAGGGCAGCCCTCAGGAGATCTTCTCCCATCATGTTGAACTCCATGAGATCAACCTCGGAGTACCTGCATCGGAAAGCCTGGCAGCCAGCTTGCGTGAATTGGGCATACCACTGCCCGCTTCACTGCTCAGTGTCGACCAATTGGCTGATGCCATTGCCGAACTCAGGGCCCAACCTTCAGGTAGTCAGCGAGTTGGACGTTCAGTAAACACCAGGATGGAGGTATAAGTGGCAACTGGTTTCACATTCGGCAACTACTACCGTGCCGATTCCTTCATTCATGGTTTGGACGCGAGGATCAAGATCAACCTGATGCTGCTGTTGATGACTGTGATGTTTATTTCTAACAGCTTCTATAACCTGGCCATCATCACAGCTTTCATGCTTTCTGGCTGGTTGATTGCCCGCATCCCCTATTCGGTCGCCTGGCGAGCAATGCTTCCGGCTGCCCTCTTTGCGCTGTTCCCTTTCTTTTTTGATACTTTTTTTATCGCAGATGGACAGCAATTATTCCAATGGGGTATTCTCAGAGTCACTGACGCTGGCCTCTCTCAGGGGATATATATGGGGATAAGACTGTTTCTGCTATTTGGTTGTGGCATCCTGGTTACCCTTACGACCACTTCACTGGCCCTGGCCTATGCCATCGGCAGTATGTTGGAACCTTTTAGACGATTTGGCTTGCCAGCTTATGAGATCTCCTTGATGATACGGATTGCCCTGCGTTTTATCCCTGATATCGGCTCGTCTTTCAACCACATCCGCAAAGCCCAGCAGGCGCGGGGGGCTGTCTTTGACCACGGTAGCCCACTAAGGCGTGTCAAAGCCCTGATACCCTGTCTGGTGCCATTGTTTGCTGAGTGCTTCCGGAATGCAGAGAACCTGGCGCTGGCTATGGAAAGCCGCTGCTACCATGGATCCAGCCAGCGCAGTTATTACCGCGAGTACCGTATCGGCAGCAAAGATATACTGGCCTTGAGTTTGGTGCTTTTGTTGATTGCCGGCAGCATTGTCATGCGTGTGCTTATGTAAATTCGTCTGTTATATCATGTGTGCTTTTGTCAAGCTTACCTGCGGTTTATCAACTCTTCCTCAAGGGCGGCCATCTGCCGTTCGG
>JAITUO010000189.1 GCA_031286245.1 Coriobacteriales bacterium | reverse complement strand
GAATCCAGACAGGCGATCGGACGGGCTCCCATGCTGAAAATGTCGCGGACACAACCGCCGACCCCGGTAGCAGCACCTTCGAAAGGTTCGATAGCCGAAGGATGGTTGTGAGACTCCATCTTGAAAGCCACGGCCCAGCCTTCACCGACGCTGATCACCCCAGCATTTTCACCTGGACCTTGCAAAACGTGCTTGCCGGTAGTCGGAAATTTCTTAAACTGGCTACGCGAATGCTTGTAGGCACAGTGCTCACTCCACATCAGCGAGTAAATATAAAGCTCAGTCAACGAAGGCACCCGGCCCTGTATCCTGACGACCTCAGCGTACTCCTCCAACGTCAGACCCAGCTCGACAGCCAGGCTGGGAGCCATCTCCTGATCCAGACTCAAAACGCTTTCAGACACTGCTGGGGGGATACTGTTCTGGGTACTCATCTAACTACCTCCAGGTGTTTTACTATTGTGGAGAAGACCGTGCCGCCTGCACCAGCCGGATGGTTTGCAGCCAGAACCTCACAAGCCCGCTCAGGATGTGGCATCATGCCAAAGACGTTGCCTTGTTCGTTACAGACTGCGGCAATTCTGGCCTGCGTATCACGGAGTACTATCTGCCCGTTCGATTCCATTTGTATCAGAGTCGCAGCATCGGCATAATAGCTGCCAAAACCATGGCTGACTGGAAGACTGATCATGGTGCCAGAAGCCAGTTGCAACCACTGGCAGACGGTTTTCTCCACGTAAAAATCCAATGTCTCACAGATATGGGTCAAGCTCGCGTTCTGCTGTAGTGCACCGGGCAACAGGCCAGCCTCTGTCAGGATCTGGAATCCGTTACTGATGCCTAAGACCGGCTTGCCTTGGGCAGCGTACTCGCTGATAGCAGCGATGATGGGGGAGGCGGCAGCCAACGCGCCAGGGCGTAGGTAGTTACCGTACGAAGAGCCGCCGGGCAGGACCAGCGCGTCGAATTGTGACACGGTTGTGTCCTGGTGCCAGATGTATTCAGCTTGGTGTCCCAACCAGCGGACAGCGTGTGCAACGTCCTGTTCGCAGTTAGTTCCCGGGAACACTACAATCCCGAAGCGGAAATCACTCATTTTGTCACTCCTGGTTTTTTGCCTCGTTGGTCTGATATCAGTCGACTATTTCAATCCGAAAGTCTTCTAACACAGGATTCGCCAGCAACTGGTCGCACATTTGCTTTATGCTTTCCAAACTGACGTCGTCTGCGCATTGCATTTCGATGAACTTGCCAATACGCAGCCGCTCAATTCCAGAAAACCCCAGCTTGGCCAGAGTGTTTTCTGAGGCTCTTCCAGCTGGGTCATAGATGACTGGTTTGCTGGTCACATAGATGTTGTAGTGCTTCATCTTATCTCCTTGGTATGAAGTTATCTGCTGGCCATATGCAGTGTTGGGCCAGCCTTGGCTTTGCTCCCTGGCCAGGTACTTAGTTACTTATCAGAGTCATCACTCGGCTCGACGGGTTGACGACCGCGTTTACGCGCTGCTTTTTCGGCCTTTCGAGCTGCAGCCACCTGCTCGGCCTGAGCTTTGGCAGCCTCCTCATGCTTGGCTTGTTTGGGAGACAGCTTTCCGGCTTCTGGCTTGTTCTTGCTGGCATTGACAATTGGCCGGATTTTCACCATGTGAATTCCCAAGCCGAAGAATACTAGGAGGTATGAGGCAACCATAAAGGGAATCCACAAAAAACTGCTTGAAGTCTGCAATAGAAATGTCGCTGCTATGACAACGATGCCTGCAACGAGGCAGATCCAATAGACACGCCGCCATTTCCGATACTCCGGGTTTTCTCTAAGAATGGATTCGCGTGATCCTTCCGGAGCAAACAGGGAGTTCTTCTTAGGCTTGGCTGTCGTATCACTAGATGCTGCATTGATGTCTGCCTCAGCTTCTGCGGGAGTGATCTCGCCGCGAGCCAATTTTACTTTAGCTTCCTGGGTGCGTTGGATTTGTTTGGCACGAGCTGCTTTGCGTTGACGTTCGGCAGCCTTTTTGTCCATTCGCGCCTTGCGTTCTTTTTCTGCAGCCTTCTTTTCTGCGCTGGTTTCCGGTTTTCCCTTGATGCGCACAGAAGCAGCTGCGTCTGAAGCTGGCTTCGCTGATGATGCTGACTTACGGGTCTGTCCACCCGGGCCATCGCCCTGGTATCGCTGGTTTAATGGATTACGTTGTGCCATTGGTATTCTCCTTAGTGGTCTGAGCTACCACTATAACAAAAGGCAGGCTGGTGATGCCGGCTGAAGCTTTGCCGGTAAAGAAAAATGGCCGACGGCAGTTGCCTGAAAATTACTAACTACAGCTTAGTCTTCGAAATCCTCACCAGTCACCAGCTCACAGACCTCGATCAAGCGTTGGGAAGTCAAGGCAACCAGCTCTTCCGGCAGATCAGGAGCTGGCCCGATAAAGTCCCAGTTAGCAGCCAACCAGTCAGCCAGCGGCTGCCTGATGTAGTCAACCTGCTGATGTCCATCCTGATACTCTGCTTCCAGCCAGAATAAGGAATTATCCGGAGTCGGCACTTCCGTCAAAATATACTGACCGTCGGCCTGCCCGATTTTCAAAGCGGTATCAGCGATGATAAAACCTCTGGATCGAGCCAGGTCATGAGTGATTTCATAGACATCCAAAGTGTTCGAACAGATCACCATAGCATCACGATTGCCATATAGCTCCACAGTCTTCATCAGGTCAATCTGTGTCAGTTGCCCGGTTTTCTCCACAAAAAAAGGTATGTAAATAAACTGATCCAGCAGGCTGTTCAAAGACAGGCCAGGTTGAACTTCGACTCCTCCGACTGTGCGATGCTTCAGGTACTCGGGTAGCACCTCGTCCGTCAAGTAGCCAAAGACCCGGCACTCCAGTGGATACAACTCGACCTTTCTCATCAGCAGAAAACGCCCCGCGAGCTGATCGGAAAACGGCTGGAACGTCTGGGGTAGGTCCGCTGTGTCAGCACTGATGAAGTTGGATCCCAGCACAGAGGCAAACAGCTCATGCCAATAGACAGACAGTTGGGCAATGGCGCGTCCTTTCATGGGGATAAGCCCGGGCAGCGCCTGACCGCAGACGGTGATGCGGTCAGTTTCGACTACTAACAACTGGTCACCAAGGTCGTAGATGTCCTGGCCATCGGTCTGGCGGTCCGGTTGGATGGTATCGTGCAGCGGGGTGGGATCGTGCAGCGACAAAGTCTCGTGAAGTGACAAGGTATAATTCCTCTCTGTTTGTTGGCTCAAGCCAAAACATCATCTCCTGCTACTTCGGACGCCAGGTTGAGGTATGACATTAACCGGCGAGTGGTCAGCTCACCACTCTCGATTGCTGATTGAACCGCACACCCCGGCTCGTTTTGGTGCTTGCAATCTCTAAATCGGCATTGGCCAGCCAGCTGGCCAATATCTTCAAAAACTGTCGATAGACCATCGTCCTGTTGATAAACACCGATGCTGCGGACTCCAGGGGTGTCAAAGTAGGCTCGTTGCTCAGCAAAAACCATGCGTCGGGCAACTGTCGCATGACGGCCAGCCTGATCATGCTCACGAATGGATTTGGTCACTTGAGTAGCGCTACCGATTAAGGCATTAATCAGACTGGACTTGCCGACTCCTGATCGCCCGAAAAAGACAGTTAAACTACCGGCTGGACAGAGCTCAGCAAGCTCGGCAATCCCTGAACCTGTCATAGCCGAGCAGGACAAAACACTAAGACCAGCAGCTAAAGCTTGCACCTCTGCAAGAGCATTGTCTATCGGCTGTTGACTGATATCGGTTTTGTTTAAAACAGCAGAGACCTCAGCTCCACTGCTATAAGCAGTGATTAATTGGCGCTCCAGGTAACCCAGATCAATCGTTTTACGGCCTAATGCTGTGACAACTATCACACGGTCGAAATTAGCAGCCAGCAACTGTTCATCAACCAGACCTGTGCCGACGCTGGGATGCTCCCGACACAGTCGTCGAACAAGGCTTGTACTGCGCGGCAGCACACTGACGATCTGCGGTATTGACAGAGCGCTGGACTGTTGTAGCTCCAGCCAGTCGCCGACAGTAGCCTTTAAACCTTCACGTGAAAAGCTGACTGCATACTCTGCCCGTAAGTCTCGGTCAGCGATCCTGACCAGAGGTAGTGTTCGATCGAGTGTTATCAACTGGCCAGTCAGTTGCATCAGTCACAAAGCTTTGAAGTAGTAGCCAAATTAGTCTACTGCGCCCAAAAACACCTGGCGCTGCTTACAGGGCTGCCAAAACACCGAGTACCAGTTTCTGCATCTTGCCAGCAGCAAAGGCAGCCGTTTCGATCACTTCTTCCCCACTCAAAGGCTGGTCCAGGACACCGGCTGCCATATTGGTGATCAACGAAAAACCAAGTATCTGCATGCCAGCCAGGTTTGCAGCCAATACCTCAAAAACGGTGGACATGCCAACAGCATCTGCTCCCCATACCCTAAAAGCCCGGATCTCAGCCGGGGTCTCAAAGCTCGGACCCCGTACACCCAGATAGACGCCTTCACGTAGGTTCAGGCCTTGGTCAACAGCGACTTGACGAGCGACATCCTGCAGATTTCGGGAGTAGGTATATGTCATGTCCAAAAAGTCATGCAAGCCCTGTTCGTCACCGATAGTCAGAGGATGAGCCCCCGTGAAGTTGATATGATCGGTTATCAGCATGATATCTCCGACCTCAAAGCCCAAATTGATACCGCCTGCAGCGTTAGTCACTACCAGCGTCTGTGCGCCTAAAGCGTTTAGGACCTGCAGTGGGAAAACTGTATCTTCTGGCTTGTTGCCTTCATAGAAATGCAAACGGCCTTGCATACAGGCTACAGATTTACCGCCGACATGCCCGAACAGCAGACGGCCGACATGGCCAGGCGCACCACTAGTCTTGAAATAGGGAATATCTTTATAATCCACGATGACTTGGACATCGACTAACTCAGCCAGGCCACTCAGCCCTGAACCGAGCACGATTGCGTAATCTGGAACCTCACTGAGCTGCGGCTGGATGAAAGCGACTGCTTCATTGATGCGGTCTTGTAAAGCCATGATCTCTCCTTATCTGGACTGCTTGAGACACAATTAAAAACTTTCGTGTGGATAAGAGCTCGTGCTTGTTCATTATACGCGAGCAGCTGCCTGCGACTACAACCTAAATCATGTACTGGAGGCACCAAGCACAGTAGTGGGAATCTCTATGATTTTTACCTTTTTTGCTTGATTATTGCTCCTCTTGCTTGATTTCTACCTGGTTGTATAGCCTATAAATTAGCAATCCTGGGAATTTCGAAGTTTCTGGCCAAAAAGAGCCCTCATGTATGGCTGTTTGGCCTGTTTTGCGAGATCTGGTTTTCTCCACAATTTAAACGTGCTGGTAGATGCGTTGAGCCAAAATTCTATATGTGTGAAACCAATAGAGAACTATACATGAGAGCTCTTTTTGGCCAAAAACTCCGAAATTCCCAGGATTTGTCTGAATAACGCAGTAAACTGCCTGGCTGCTAGGTAACAGATTGAACTGAAACAGGTAAACTCTGGTTTAGGGAATCGGATTAGGTTTTGCGAAATGACAGGCGCATTTATGGTCGGGGCTGACCTCTAAAAGCTCCGGAGTCTGTTCTGCACAGATCTCCTTAGCCAGCGGACAACGGGTTCTGAAGCGGCAACCACTGGGAGGGTTTAAAGGAGACGGCGGATCACCAGGCAGCAGAATGCGATTACGTGTTTTTTGCTCCTCAGGATCAGGCACCGGGATCGCAGACAGCAAAGACTGGGTATAAGGATGATACGGCGATCCATACAGTGACCGGACATCACCGAATTCGACCAACGAACCGAGATACATCACAGCCACCTGGTCAGAGACGTGCTGGACGACACCGAGATCGTGAGCGATGAACAGGTAGGTCAAGCCGAATTCATCCTGCAGATTCTTCAGCAGGTTTAAAACCTGCGCCTGGATCGAAACATCCAAAGCGCTGACCGGCTCGTCGCAGATGATCAGCTTCGGCCGAAGCGCTAAAGCCCGAGCAATACCGATGCGTTGGCGTTGTCCGCCGGAAAACTCATGAGGATAGCGATTGATGTGCTCAGGGTTCAACCCAACA
>JAITUO010000126.1 GCA_031286245.1 Coriobacteriales bacterium | reverse complement strand
TTTTGTACCAAAAGTGGACTTGTGTAGTGGGTTTTACCGCGTAAACGCCTAAATATAATGGAATTCAATTGTATTTAGGCGTTTATCCACTACACAAGTCCACTTTTGGGCCATTTTTTACGAATTGGCTGTTTAACATGCTTTATCAAACCTTGACTAGGTAGATTAGGGCATGGTTGCTATTGGGAATTCCAGATCCGGCTGGGTCTGATATAGTAAGTGCTAGTGCGGCTGCGCTTGGCCTGGCAATCCTCCTGGGTGTTTTCTATAATCTTTAAGCCGGTGCTAATGCTGTTATTGCCGCCGATCAGTGCAAGCTACAAGGATTCTAGATATTTGTGTACAGGCAGGCTAGTCTTGATAGTTTTTCTTGATATATTGGAATCCCAAATAAAAGCATCTAATACCCGATGCATTTATAAGAAATAGGTTATACAAATAGTGATAAGAAGTTAGCCAATGGGAATGCTTCTGAATCCAAAAGAACTAATAAATGGAGTCAATCCTAGAATAGCAAAACAGATAGCTATTGCTTGTAGATTTGGTTGGGAAAGGCTAGATTCAATAGCTAATGGTATCAAAGAGACGCCAGAAACAACTAGAGGACACCTGTTATTACTACAAGAAGCTGGATACATCGAAAGCTCCGATTTCAATGGTATAGAGTGCTGGAAATGCTCAGAGTCAGGTCTCAACACCCTACCTTTAGCTAGATTTGGTAAACCGATGACTCGCCGAGAGGCTGAAAAACTACTACAACAAGTTCTTGAAAGAGTTCAATCATACAACGATATAGAAGAATACCCATATTTAATCACTGAGGTAAAGATTTTTGGGTCATACCTCACCGAGACAGATAGTCTAGGAGATCTTGATTTGGCATTATCAATTGAGGTAAAAGACAAGTTTAAAAAGGTGTATGGGTGGGAGTTGGCTTACTTCTCTATGCGTGGAGGGAGTCAAACTATGAGTGTGATTGATAGACAAATGTATCCAAAAAATGAGCTATCACGCTTCCTCAAAAAAGGAAGCAGAAAAGTCTCTATACATCTCGATGATATCTCCGAAATTACCGACAAATGGGAAGTTATATACGAAGGAGACCCCAAATGAGATCTAAGAACTTGTGTATTGCCTGTCATCACTAAGTATATAGTTGGCTTTGCAATCAAGGAGGATTAGCATGCTCTATACCCAGGAAGATATAATCACACAAAGAAAGGTAATCAGCCATCGACTAAGAATAGCCCGCGAAAGCTCAGGTCTAACTCAGAAAGCTATGGGGCAGCAACTCAATATGACACCGCAAGGGTATGCGAGATATGAAAAAGGTAGCGATATCAGTAGCACTCTCCTATTGAAATGCTGTGCGATTCTTGGCTGTTCATCAAGTTGGCTGTTAGGAACAACCGATGAGGTTAGACCAACATTATTTAAGAATGAGGAATTGGCTGAGTTGTCAGAGAAGTTTAATAGCTTAAACAAAAAAAGCCAAAAGTGCCTAATCGAATATGCCGAATTGCTAGCTAGCCATCCTCGATTCAGCAATACTCTAGAACCTAACCTCTAATCCTCTCGCGGCAATTCCGGCGTAGGAGAAAGCGTTACTCTGACAATCTGGCTCTCAGTAACTCGAAACGAATCTGCGAAGATTTTGTATTTCCCCTTTGTGATATACATCCGGTAGTCACCTCCGGCAACCTCAAAACGAGCGATTCCAGATTCTGCGTCTGCTTCGGCAGCCTCTGCGCGTGATACCGCATCAAGTAGCTCTGCTTGGTGTGTTGCCTTGATTTGTTCTTGCCCGTTAAAAGCTTGCTTGTACTTGTCAAAGTTCTCTGGCTTGTACTTGTCGCGCTCACGCGCAAGCCTTGCCGACAACACCCGGTCGAGCTCTTCTTGCGTATTGATTGGTGTAAATGCTTCTGCCCCGGGTTTCGGGTCTGTTCCCACCACATCGGTGTCTGTAGCCACTTCTGGCTCCTTTCCCGCAAATGCGTAAATCCCGCACCTTTTGTATCTGGCGCGTCTGTAAAATGAAAAAGCCGCACATGGGCGGCTTTTGGTTAGGTGTGATAGTTAAAGAGCTGGAAGGCTAGTCTTTGTCTTGGATCATGGTTAGGCTCGTGAACTCGACTTCGCAGCCAATGAAGTTCTCACCGGTGTCCTTGATGACGAACCTATTGAGCCCGATATCTAAAGCTGGTACCAGTTTATGCTCAACCCCATTGATGATGACAGGCCACCAGTCGAAGACCGGTAGCTTGGTATCGAGTGTTAGTATCAAGCAACCGTCGCAGCTATATTGGTCAATTATCTTTGGCATCTCACAATCCTTGCTGGTACTCTCTCAATTCGATCAAATAACGCAGTAAATTATATTTAGTCAATTGTACCTCATTTGCTGGTATTTTGTACTTGTCAGTCTGGGTCATAGCCACTCCTGGGCCTCTATTTCATTTTCAAGAAACAGCAGTTTAATATCTTTATTGTTGACTTCCGATGATTGCTTTTTCCATTGCCAAAAATGATACGTTTCTTCCAAGACATTCGAAATAGTTGGGTTTGGATAGAAATACAGTATGTTGCCAAGAGTAACCAGTCCTGCTTCGGTAGGGATGTATGACTACATCCGCGCCACTGACTGGAAGACCACTCGTAGAATAGGGCACCTCAACTACTAACGAATAATCAGCAGGATTCACTACCAGTAAGCCAAACACCGAACTGCACTCCAATATAACAATGGCGTAAGACTCGCTGCAGGCGTAATGAAATAGCGGAGGCCTGCACACTTAGCACAGGCCTCCTAACCAACAAACCACACCTAAGCGGTGTTATATATCCTAGCCTATCACACTTAACTCCAGGACGTCTCCGCCGCGACAGTTATCCCAGCAATTTTACCAGATACTATGCAGTCACCAAGATGTCCAGCTCCTTGGCCAGCGGTGCCCCACATAGTCCCAGCCTCGCCAGCACCATATAGGTGAGGAATGATTTTGCCAAAAGCATCAAGGATCTGACCTTTGGCATTGCGTCTCGGACCCCCGTCCAAGCTAAAGAGGGCAGGAGTATACTCAATACCATAAAATGGCGGAACCAATGGGGTTAGCTTAGACACATCCCTGCCAAAGTCCGTATCTTTGCCTGCGGTAATGAAGTCGTTGAATTTGTTGCCAGTCTCAGCAAAAGCCTTTGGGTCAATACCAAACTTGGATGCCAGCTCTTCGAAAGTATCTCCCTTCTTAACCCAGCCTAATGCGATCTCCTCGCTGTTGTCATTACTCCAAGTATGGTAGTCACGAGAGTAGGCATAATTAGTGCAAAGCCCACCAGAAAGACGACCTTCTTCATCTGTGATGAAATAACTCGGGTTGTTTGCATAGGCAATACCGTTGCGACCAGAGAAATTGCACATAGTCTGCGCAACACTTGCCGAAGGTTCATTTGCGTAGCGCTTGCCCGTGATATTCACTTGAAAATATCTCGGAGACACGAACCCATTCTTGTAGGAAGCTGGACAAGTGTCATTCTTATGGCCGAGCTGCATCGAGACATTACTAATGCGGATAAGACCGGCGCCAACTTTTTGTGCCATTCTCACGCCATCCCCAGTATTGCCTGGAGTGCCCATCGTATGCATTTCCGCGCCCGAGAAAAAGATCGATCGCATGTCCGGATCATTTTCATAACTGCCAGCAGCAAGCACGACGCCCTTTTTGGCTTTGATAGCGATTTCCTTGCCACCACTCTCCGCCAGGCAGCCAATAACCATACCGGTATCGTCGGTTATCAGTTCTTTGGCTGGAGTCTTCAGCATGACTTCAGCACCCCGTGATTCTGCCGCTTCTGAGAGAGTCCGGAAAAAAGCCATGCCACCAGTATCGGGAGGTCTAGTAGCAATTCGCACCCTCACAATTGATTCTGCTCCTGGAAAATCGGAATACTCTGCCCCGCCATACTCCATGAACTCTAGAGAAGGATCCAATTCTTTCATCCAGTCGGTGATCTTTACACTCTCATCAGCGTAATGGCGGACTATATCCTCATCTACTACATCTTTGGTCATTTCAAATTGCTTCATAATGTAAGAGTAGGCACCCTGTGAGGATGTTGGGCAAGTCCAACCACCCAGCGCGCAAATCGAGTTGCCTCCACCTGCCTCCATTTTTTCAATGATTAAAACTGATGCGCCTGCTTCGCATGCCGTGATTGCTGCACAAGCACCGGCACTGCCATAGCCAATGATCAATACATCAGTTTCCTTGTCCCAAGTACGTGACTTTGCACCACCACCGGAACCTTGTGGTTCATCAGAACAGCTTGCCAGGCTTGTCGTAGCCACTCCAATGCTTGCTACAGCAGCTCCCTTCAGAAAGCTACGACGAGTTAGATTCTTCGTAATCGACATGATTTCTCCCTTTATTTTGGTTGGAATCTGTGGTCATATCCAGATTCTTGATTGATTCCAGTATAAACATCTTCCACTGCTTGCTCTGCTAGAATACTTTTTGGACAGCGTTGATCGAACGAAACTCTTTCAGAGTCTTTACTAGATGATAGGAGAGCTCATGAATTCATGGCGAGACTCCGTTTCACAAGCAGCACAAGATGATCTTGATAACTTGTATGCAGCATCTTTACATATGGCTTGCGAGCTCTTGGAGAAGAACCAGGAGTTCTACCCCTTTGCTTTTGCTTTATCTGTGGATGATGAGATGACTCCTATTGCAGTACATTTAGGCTCAGAGTTCCCTGACTCAAACAGTGTGATCGCTAACCTAAAGGTCGTACAGAAATCAAGGAAGCACAGCGATAAAGCCTCAGCTCTCACCTCTGATGTATTCATCAATCAGCGAAAGAGCAGCGCAATCGACATTTTGATGGAACACCGAGAAGGAATTGCGTTAGAAGTTATCGTTCCATATAGCATTCATGGCGTAATCAAGAAGAAAGTTAAACTAGGAACCATCATCACAACACCTGCAGACTTATTGATCTGGCCAGCCAAGTGATGAACAAACCACGGCTCAAGAATGAACCGAACTACGATTCATTTTTTCTTTTGTGAGTTACCACTAACAACAGCAAACACGCCTGATTAGTCACTGCTAAACCAGGGGCCATGATATCAAACCTGATAACCACGACCCCTGATAAAACCACTCACAAAAAGCTTTCTAGCTAATACCGCCAGTGTTAAATAATCGGTTATGCGTCCCAGGGAGTTTCTGCAGCTACATTGGCACCGGAGATCTTACCGTAGACAATGCACTCACCAATGTTACCGGCACCTTGATAGATCATGCCCCACATGCAGCCAAGCTCACCGGCACTGTAGAGTCGAGGTATCGGCTCACCAAAGGGATCGACAATCTGACCTTTCACATTTCGCTGTGGGCCGCCTTGGGTGTTCAGCAGCATAGGATGCATTTCGATCGCATAAAACGGTGGTTCGATGACTGTACCCAGCGCTGCACGGCCATGGAGCTTATCAACGCCTGCTGCTACCGCAGCATTCCACTCTGCGACAGAGGCGGCTAGATTGTTTCCGTCCACATTGATCACGCTAGCCAGTTCAGCCAGGGTTTCTCCCTTTTTAATCCAGCCCTTATCAATCTCTGCAGTGTTGTCGGTAGACCAGGAATAAGCACCGCGGTTCCAGCCGCCTGCTGATCCCATCGCCGACTGCTTACGCCGGTTCTCGTCGCAGATGAAGTAGAAGGGGATACGCGGATACTTCAGTTCTTCATGGTCATACCAATCCACGACCAGCAGACCGGCATGTGACTCAACATTTGTCTCATCGATGAAGCGATGCCCGTCATTATCCACCCAGATAAAGTTCGGTCTGGAGGCTCCGCCTGCTACCGAGAAACCAGGCTCAAAGCCTTCAACCTTGGTACCCATTCCGCAGGAGGCGCCGTTCATGTGCCAAAGCCCGGCTCCGACTTTTTGAGCCATGCGCACACCGTCACCGGTATTGCCTGGGCAACCGGAGGCGATGATCGGATAGCCTTTGACATTGTTGCGCAGCATATCCTGGTCAAACTCGTAACCACCGGTTGTCAATACAACGCCCCGTCTGGCTTTGATCTTGATCTCTGTTCCTTTGTTGTTGGCGATGACGCCGATCACAGCACCTTCAGTGTCTGTGATCAGCCGCTTGCCTGGACATTCCAACAGCACTTCGATCCCACGTACCTGCTCAACGGCTTCTGAGAGAATCTCAAACAAAGCCTGCGAAGCTGTCTTGCCCTCAGCCCGGATCATGAACTTGTCCATTGACTCTGAACCGGGGATGTCTTCAAAACCGGCTCCACCGTAACGCGTTAACTCTGTACCTGGCTTGAGTTTCTGTACCCATTCTACGTTGCCCATGGCGTCTTCAGCGTAACGCAGCATTATCGCTTCATCGTAAGTGGATTTGGACAGCTCGTATAAACCTCTGAAGTAAGTGATTGCTTGCTGAAGATTATTCGGCGTCAGAATACCTCCGCCAGATATCGAGGTGTTACCACCAGGCCGGGCTAGTTTCTCAATCACTAAAACCTCGGCACCATTGTCATGCGCGGTGATTGCTGTCACAGAACCGGCTCCACCGTAACCGACTACAACTACATCAACCTCTTTGTCCCAATTGATGCTATCGGTGGGCAAGGTTTCCGGTTCATTTTCAAGCTCTTCTGGTTCTGATTCTTCGGGAGTAGTGCAGGCAGCCAGGTTAACTGCTGATGCTATGCCTACTGATCCAATTGTCACTACTCCGGCTTTTTTCAGGAATTCCCGTCGTGATAAGCCCTTGATTTTCTTGCCTTCCATTTTTCCTCCTCGTTTCTGATTAATCGACACTTAGTTGACTAGATTTGTCTTGAAGATGGAATACAGGACAACACGTCACAAAGATTGGAGGGTACTGGTCTATTCCTGGACTCTGGCCCAACTGAACAAACCTGTGGCTTAGGTTGTATATGACACGAATATGGCTGGATGTTATACAGCATGAATCAAATTAGGGTAGTGAATGACAAACATAGGATCTAGCCATAGCCGCGAATGGATTCCTCAGGAGTATATTGTAGAAATAAATAATGCGAAAAATCACTCGGCTTGGTAATGTAGCGAAAACACACAACTAGATTCGTTGTCCCATATTTCCTTGTCAAAGACCCAATTAATGTCTTTGGGTTTTGCCCCGAGGCATATTAACTAGTCTCTATTACTGATGCGGTTATCAATCAGTAACCTGTAGACTAATGATACTCCTATCCTTCTTGGACTGTCATATTGGGTTTCGTAGCAGGAGTGCAAAAAACTTCAATAGCCTGAAGTACAATATCGATAGTGCTTTGCAACCAGCCAACCTAATAAGGAGCAGCATTATGGTTGATATTCCAGATCCTTCGCCTGGCCTCGATCTAAGTATTACCGAGTCTACGGATGCGGAACTCCAAAGCAGTATAGAGACACAACAGCATATTCCTGTCATAGAAATAGTTGGTTTCAAGAAAGAACAACCAGTCGGTTTGGTTGTCGATCTAGCTGTCGATGTCTCATGCAAAGAAGGCTGTGACCTGCGTGGAGGAGTCATCCTGATTGGAGATACAAACAACCAGGTGATCACCGAGCAGTTGCTTGTAGAATTCGATGAATTCGAGGGACTGTCATCAACAGACAGTTTTAGTGTGCAGATACCCAGTGAGCCCGGC
>JAITUO010000109.1 GCA_031286245.1 Coriobacteriales bacterium | reverse complement strand
ACGAAGGACTGACCCTGGTCTTCGACGAGGTTGATGCCGGTATTGGTGGTCAGGCTGCCCGTGCAGTTGCCGGATACCTGCGGCGATTGGCCGACATCCACCAGGTGATCGTTGTTACTCACCTGGCTCAGATTGCCGCTTTGGCTGATCGCCAATATGTTGTGGAGCAGACGACTGACGACGATACTCAAACCACAATGATCTGGGAGGTTACCGGTGAAGAACGCGTCAGGGAGCTCGCCCGCATGCTCTCCGGCTCGACTGATGAAACCGCACTCGCACATGCCCGTGAATTGTTAGCAGAAAGGTAGCCAGAGGTAACGACCTACACAATCTACATATTATTGTAGATTTCAGATACTACCAGTCTCCGTCGGTGTCTCTACATTTGGGTTGATCTCAAAGCCCTCTGCATCCAGTTGTGGCGCTCCCTTTGCTCGACAGCTTTCGACAATCCGGACTGCAGCCGGTATCGACAACATCAAAGTCACACCCATCAACACCGACGCTGCCAGCGCCATCAGCCAAGCTGGGATAAAGCTGTGAAACGAATCAAACAATATCCCAGAAAGCACTGCTCCGATTGCTGCACCAAATAACTCAAAAGCCGTGACGATACCCACAACCATTCCTAAATCCTTTTTGCCATACTGTTTGACGGACATCACAGGAGGCGAAACAGTACCCATGCAGGTACCAAAACCGAAAGCAAAAGCAGCCACAATCGGTGCCCACTCGGTAGCCGGGAAGCATAGCGCCAGACTGGCGATGATACAGCTGGCTGTACCAATGATTGTACCGGCTCTCAATCCCAGACGGTCATAAATTGCACCGAGCATCACCTTGGCGACCAGGACAACTCCCAGGTACAAAGCCCAGACATTACCTGCCCAGATTGTAGAATGGCCTCCGGTTACTATCTCGGTATCTCCGATAACTACCGAAGTCATATTTGATACTGCATTAGGGATAATGGCACCATTAACAATACCCATGCATAAAAACCCCAGAATCAGTATCCAAAATCCCCCGCTTCTACGCAAAACCCTCCATCCGACAGCGATGTTGACCGGGGTGTCAGAGGAAGTGTCCTTCTGCTCTTTTTGTCGAGCAGACGCCTTTTCACGAGCATTGTCGCCGTATGGAGCCAACCCTTTGTCGCTAGGACGATTCCTGAACATGATGATCACGATCGGCAGGGAAGCAATCAAGCAGATCACTGCCAGCAGCAAGAAAGCCATTCTCCAACCATAATTAACAATGATCCAGCTGGTCAGCGGTGAAAGCACCACGCCTCCAAAGCCGGAGCCAGACAAAGCAATCGAGATAGCCAGCCCTCGCCGGACATTGAACCAATTGGTAGTGAGCACCGAAACCAGTAAGCGGGTACCAGCAATTACTATCACCCCAGCGATCGTGCAAAGCACATAAAACTGCCAGAGCAAGGTCGCAAATGACAAAAGTAAAAGCACAATTGCAGTGACGACCACCGTTAACCCGCCAAGTAGCCGGGCACTGGTTTTATCCACCAATGCACCAAAAGCCAGCGAGGCAAATATCGCTACAACCGTACTCAACGAGACCCCGGTGTTAAACTGTCCAACCGATATTGCCAAATCCCGGACTATATGGGCCTGGAACAGCGACATGCAGTTCACAAAGATGGTGTAGCAGGTCGCCATGATAATGAAACCTCCGGCGACGATCCACCAACCGTAGAAGAATCTACCTGGTTTTGTTGTATTCGTATCCATTGCACATTCCTTTTAGCGAGTTTTGAATATGGGGATAAAACCGCATTGCATGTTATCGGCAACATTGTAATTGATGGAAGAGGTGCTACCTAGTCTCGAAGGTGTTATTGGGATGACTTCACGCTAAGCATACGTAAGACTTTCGGTCAGACATTACTGGAGCGTAACCGGATTTCCGGGGATTCCAGCTCTCTATTTGACTTCTTTGCGACTGTATAGCCTATAAAGTAGGTAATCCTAGGAATTTCTGAGATTCTGGCCAAAAAGGGCCGTTATGTATGGCTGTTTGACCGAAATTGCGAGATTTAGTTTTCTCCACAATTTAAAAGTGCTGGTAGATGCGTTGAGCCAGAATTCCATATATGTGAAATCGATAGAAGACTATACATGAGAGCTCTTTTTGGCCAGAAACTCGGAAATTCTCAGGATTTGGAGGTTATACGATTGTTTTCCTTCATATGTTAAATAACTATGGGAACAGAGTGCGTACAAGAAGGGGACTGACAGAAAACACATGAGCTTCCAAGCCAGTTTGACCTGGTTTTATCCACACCATCAGCGATATAGCTGGTATTAAGAGAGATTCAAATACCAATGGCCTTCGGTGATAATCAGATTTTGCGTAGATTCCATGCGAATCTCCCCCACAAACTTGTTAGTCTGTGCGAGAATAAACGTTTATAATTTTCGTGGGTTAGGGTGTATATGGATAAGGGTGTACTTTTTTAGGGAGCAAACCAGGGTAATGCTTGCCCTGGCGGTGGAGTGAATTGAATCGCTCACCTGGCTTTCGAAATTAAAAGTACGCAATTATCATCAATAGCGATACATGAAGCTGCATTTATCGGTTTTGTGTATCAGGGATCGGAGAAGGTGAGCGAATGCCGCGAATCAGCGTTGATCAGCATTATTGCAAAGGCTGTGGACTTTGCGTCGAGGCTTGTGACAAAGGCATCATGGCGCTGGATTACGGGCAAATCAGCTCCAGAGGCTACAATCCGGCTTACTGTACCGATCAAGAGGCCTGTAATGGCTGTTTGAACTGCGCCCAGATGTGTCCTGACGTGGCGATCACGGTTGTGAGGTGACATCATGGTAGAAAAAGTCTTGATGAAGGGTAATGAAGCCTTGGCAGAGTCGGCTGTGCGAGCCGGTTGCAAACTGTTTTTCGGATATCCGATCACTCCCCAGACTGAGTTAGCTGCTTACATGGCAAAGCGTCTGCCGAAGATTGGCGGCACGTACCTGCAGGCTGAAAGCGAGATCGCAGCAATCAATATGGTGTATGGAGCCGCCGCTGCCGGAGTGCGTGTCATGACTTCGTCTTCCTCTCCAGGTATCAGCTTGAAACAGGAAGGCATCTCCTACATGATCGGTGCAGACCTGCCGGCACTGATTATCAACATCCAGCGTGGTGGGCCTGGCCTGGGTAGTATTCAAGCTTCTCAGTCGGACTATTGGCAAGCAACCCGAGCGGTTGGTCATGGTGATGGTCAGATCATCGTTTTAGCGCCATCGACTGTACAGGAGATGGCTGATCTGGTGGCAATTGCTTTCGATCTTGGGGATAAGTACCGCACTCCGGTGATGATACTGGCTGACGGGCTGTTAGGCCAGATGATGGAACCGGTTGTTTTACCCGAAGAGATTATGCCCGAAGAGATTATGCCTGAAGCGGGGGGCAGCCTGGATGGTGAGGCGGTCGGAAGTCTTTCTACCAAAACTGCCATCGATAAGCCATGGGCACTGACCGGCCATGGTAACACCCGTCAAAAGAACATCATCAACTCCATGCATCTGGATCCTCAGGAGCTGGAGGAAAGTGTAATTGAGCGCTTCCAGCGCTATTCCATAATCAAACAGAACGAACAACGTGTTGAATGCTATTTGACTGAGGACGCCGAAATCAC
This sequence comes from Coriobacteriales bacterium, assembly GCA_031286245.1. Taxonomy (GTDB): domain Bacteria; phylum Actinomycetota; class Coriobacteriia; order Coriobacteriales; family UBA8131; genus WQXZ01. The sequence continues at coordinate 1,219 of JAITUO010000109.1, read as the reverse complement.
CCTGGTGTCTTATGGGGCAGCTTCCCGGGTAGCCCGTAGTGCTGTTAACAAAGCTCGAGCTGAAGGAGTAAAAGCTGGGCTGATCCGCCTGATCAGCCTGTGGCCTTATCCCCAGAAGCAGATCGATCAACAGGTTGCAACCACTGGGCATTTCTTATCCGTCGAGATGTCGATGGGACAGATGGTTGACGATCTACGACTGGTGGTAGATGGACGCCGACCGGTGCATTTCTTTGGACATACTGGGGGGATCGTACCGACACCGGATGAGGTAGCTGCGGCAATAATGCGAATCAATGCTGGAGAGCATGTAGTTTGGCCAGCCGATGCACGTCCGGCGAGTGCTGTGGAGCCAGCGACCGATGCTGGTTCAGCGACCGATGCTGGTTCAGCGACCGATGCTGGTTCAGCAGCTGATGCGCGTCCGGCGAGTGTCATAGGAGGTGCACAATGAGCACAGCGACAGTCGAGACAAAAGCTGAAAGAATCTTGTTCAACCGCCCACATGCCCTGTCGGATAACATCTACCATTACTGCCCAGGTTGTCCGCATGGTATTGTCCACAGATTGATCTGTGAAGTAATCGACCAACTGGGCATTGAAGGTAAGACAATTGGTGTCTGTCCGGTCGGCTGCTCAGTTCTGGCTTACAACTATTTCAACTGCGACATGGCCCAGGCCGCGCATGGACGCGCTCCGGCGGTAGCTACTGGTATCAAGCGAGCGCGCCCTGACTGTGTCGTTTTTACCTACCAGGGAGACGGCGATCTGGCTTCAATTGGCATGGCTGAGACAATCCACGCGGCTACTCGTGGGGAGAAGATCACGGTCATTTTCATCAACAACGCCATCTATGGGATGACCGGTGGCCAAATGGCTCCGACCAGTCTACCAGGGCAAGTCACCCAGACCAGTCCTTATGGACGCGACATAGAAGTTGCCGGTTACCCGGTGCGGGTATCTGAGCTGCTTTCGACGATTGACGGGGTTGCCCTGGCTCAACGTGTGACTATCGATACTCCGAAGAATGTGCGCAATGCCCGGCGGGCGATCAAAAAAGCTTTTGAGTATCAGATCGAAGGACTCGGTTATTCAATCATCGAGGTCGTTTCAGCCTGTCCGACCAACTGGGGTATGGAACCCAGCGAAGCTCTTCAATGGTTACGCGATAACATGCTGCCATATTATCCCCTCGGAGTGTATAAAGACATCAAAGAGC
>JAITUO010000107.1 GCA_031286245.1 Coriobacteriales bacterium | reverse complement strand
TCGCTCCTCCTTTGTAATATCTAAACCTGATAAACCTACATAGTAATTCGATTAAGCAATTACGACTCTCGATGCTGTTTTTTTCGCAGATGCAAAATGACACAGATGGCTCCAATAGCCATACTGACAACTACGATATCCAGCCAAAAGATGGCACTGTCACCAGTTTTTGGTATCGAGATATTACCAACTTCGGACTCAGAACCAGCTCCAGGTTTGGGCTCTGGCTTAGTCTCTTCCTCGGTGCCAGGCTCTGGTTCAGGATCAGTCTCCTTCTCTTCCTCTGTGCCTGGCTCTGGTTCTGGTTCTTCTCCTGTGCCAGTCTCGGTCTCTTCTCCAGTACCAGTTTCGGTCTCTTCTCCTGTGCCAGTCTCGGTCTCTTCCCCTGTACCAGTTTCTGGTTCATCAGCCAGCCATATGGCAAAAACAATAGTGTCTTCCAACACAACAGTATCGCTATCAAAATACCAACCTGTGCCATCGGGTTCGCTATTCCAACCTAGAAAAGAGTATCCTTCCAAAACAGGATCAGCCGGCATATCGCTGCCAACAGTCTGATTGATTTTTACCAAGCGTGAGGTATCATCATCAGCTAACTCTCCCCCATTGGCATCAAATATCACTTCGAGCCATGGGAGCTGCATCCAGGTCCTCGCCAGATTGCTCATGGCCAGGTAGCTATACTGTGTAGCTTCTGGGCCTCCGTTAATGACCAGTTGTCCGGTCATCCTCAAGTCATCGCCTTCAAGGAAATCATCTGCTGTCAGATTAGCTGTGAAGGAGAAAACAGAATCTAGTTCCCCATCAACCAATTCCTCCCAACCTTCTTTCAGCTGCAATGAGACATTCAGTTTTCCATCCAACCAAATTGGTGTACCAACGATTTCAAACAGTTTGCTGTCCAAAGACATATCGACAACATCGAAATACAAAGGAGAAGTCGGCTGCAAGATCAGCTCGACCACGGTATTATCCAGATTAAAGCCGTCAGTTATCAAAAGACTATGAAAACCTTCGGGCATGGTATACGAAGCCGTGTAGTCTATGCGGTAGTCTTCGTCGCCCAAGTGGTAGTACAGTGTTTCGGGCCCTTCGATCTCCAGTTGTCCATTAGCCTGGTACGGTTGGGCAAGTGCCACAGTCGCACCAAAGGGATAGTCTTCCAGCGGTACTGCCACAACAATTTGATTGTCAACTATTTCAGTGGCATAGAATTTGACCGGGGTATCCTCAGCCACTGTGCCGTCAGCTTGGACAGCAACAACTGCCAGGCAGAATCTGTCGATATTTTTATCATAACCACTGCTGTTGGTGCCGGTAAGCGGAATGGGCACACTGACGTTGGCAGTGCCTGCCTTAGACATCCAAAAAGCGACAACGTTACCTGCTGTTGTAGGCAGTTTCCAGCCAGTGGGCAGTGCTTCGCGGATAGTAGTGTAATTGGCGGTATTCGGATTGCCAATCGAGAAGTCAGCGGTCAGAGGTGTGACACTGCGCCCAGCGACGTATGCAAACCCCTGTTCGATGTGGACAGCGTCTTTGATAACCAGATGAGCCCGGGTGCTATGACCAAAAACATTAGTGTTCTGCACCATGATGCCACTGACCCAGCCACTGTTGAAGGTAAGAATGCCAGTAGTCGTGATCGAGCTGTCCTGTGCCAGATAGACAGCGTCTTTTCCATTGTCGATCTTGCCGCCGTTCATCTCAAAACCGGCGTCACCCTTGTTAACGGCAATTCCTGGCTTCGAGGTAGCACTATTGCCAGATATCAGACCACCGTTCATCACCAGCTTGGCAGTTCCTTGCTGGACACTGGCAGCGCCGCCATATCCTCCATCAATTGTTTTGTTTCCACAGACCTCGCTACCCTCTTCCAGAAAGACGGTTGCACTGGAGATAATGAACAGGCCACCACCATTGGTCCCGGCTTTCAAAGTGATGTTTCCCAGCTTGGTGATGCCTGACAAGCAAGTGTTGTTGTTGATCTTGCCATAAACCGACAGCGAGCCTGCACGAATCTGTACTGTTCCCGACTTGGACTCATTGTCGATGATTAATGCACTGGGCCCGATCAGAGCCGGCCCCACCCCTCCATTGATTGGATCATAGGTTGTAGCACTGATGTTGATGGCATTCTTGCTACCGCGGCCGTTATTTCCATCATCATTGGTCGCCCCACCCTTGAAGCCGGAGATCTGTCCATCCATCCGCATGGCAGTATGGCCCTTGATTGAGATGCCCGTGGCATCCACTATGTTGGTAATAAAGGCTCCATCTTCCACCGTCATCCGGGCATACTTCTCGGCGTTCATACCGCTGATATGTATCGCCGAATCGCTACGGGTCGTATACGTTGCACGACCATCCAAACGGCTGGTTACAGTGGTGTCAGAAATCAGACTGCCAGCTTTCAAAACCACATTGCCAGGAGTTGCACGGATTGCTGTCATACCACCGAAATTCAATAGCTGAGCGCCAGAGCCCAGGATAATCGTGCTGGTCGCATCATATGTCGCCACGATGGCATCCTGTTCATAGTCCAAACCAGTACCATGACCAGGAGCCGGAGCCCAGCCGTAGTTAGTACCTTCCGGACGTAAGCCAGCATCGTCGAAAACTATGTTTTTAAGCGTCAGACTGATCGGCAAATTGTGCAGGTATTCTCCACCATTGCCAATTTCCAACATCGCTGGATGATACCAACCCCGAGCTACATCATTTAGTGTGGAGAAACCCTCAGCGCGAGTCACAGTGACTCGGGTGTCAAAGCTGGTAATCGTGACATTGTTGCCATAATAGCGGGCACTGGCAGAAGAAATCAGATCAGTCATCACCACGACCAGGTAATTCTTACCGACTTCACCAGAACCGCTGATGATCGAGGCTGTCATCGCCAAAGTCGCCCAGGGGTCGTTTTGGTCACCCGAACCACTGTCGTCGCCATCTGCGGAGACATAATAGACTGCATCATAACCTGTGATGTCGAATAGTGGGTTTTCTGCTAATGGTAGTGGAGAACTATCTGCCAGTGAATCGTCGGCAACGGTTAAGTCGTCGCTGTCAGAGTCAGCTGGGTGGTCGTCGCTGTCTACAGCAAGCAGGCCGTCACCGATTTCGGTGGCGACAGTCAGTAAGTCATCACTGATTTTGGTGTCAGTCAATTGGTTATCGTCGCTGCCGGCGTCGACTTGGTTGTCATCGCTGCTGGCGTCGACTTGGTTGTCGCCGACAGCGGCGCGAGGATCGCCGACGCTGTCACCGTCGACAGCGGCCAGTTGGTCGTCGACTTCGGCCAGTTGGTCGTCGGCAGCAGCCAGTTGGTCGTCGGCAGCGGCTGATAGCTCAGCCTTGTCCTGCACGGTAGTAAGAGTGTCCTCTGTACCATCGCTGGCATGTATGACCATTGGGCTCATGCCTAGAGTCAAAGCAAAAGCCAGTAATGCCAAAAAGACACGCTTTCGGCTGGTCAATTTACTATGAGACTCTTTGTACTTCTTCAAAATAACTCCTTTGCTCTTGCACATTACAAAAACCAATGTCAAATACGGCAAAGGAGCATAAAAAGAAAGGCTCGCCATACCGATCATGACATGCCTTTCCCTGGTATTAGTGGATTGGACTGCGATTTGATTCTATGACACTAAGGTACATGACTCAATAATGCTCGTGGCATGAAAGCTGCTCTTCTTCGATGTATAAATACACCATGCGGTATTATGCTTGTTTTTATTTGTATCCAAACACATAGATCGCTCCACAAAAAAGCAGGTAAACCTACTATTCTACAATTAGAAATGCTATAGAAAAATACCGGTAATCAAGGCAGTCACGCAACAGTAAACCACCCAACTTATGAGAGCATTTACTGATAACGCAGACTGTCTACCGGATCAAGCTTGGCTGCCCGCCGAGCCGGGTAGTAGCCGAATGCTAAACCAATGCTGACACAGACGATCACTGCTATCACTACCGAACTGATTCCGATAGCAGGAGTGAAAGCCGTGTCAGGCATTATCACCGAAATAACACTGGCTAAAGCCAAAGCTCCCAGATAGCCAAAGACCAGGCCAAAAAAACCGCCTGCCAGACACAAAGCGATACTCTCAGCTAGGAATTGCTGGGTGATGTCTGATGTTCTGGCTCCCAGCGATCGCCTCAACCCGATTTCCCGCGTGCGCTCGGAAACCGAAGTCAACATCATGTTCATGATTCCGATACCACCGACAAACAAGCTGATAGAAGCAATGGCAGTCAAGATTGCTGTAAAACCTGCCATCATCACATTCAACGAATCAATGATCTCCTGCATGCTGGTGACATAGATCCAGTCTTCCTCGAGGTTGAAATAGTTAGCCAGAAAACTGACAGTTTTATCACGCACAGAGTAAACGTCACTGCCTTCGTAGACTAAACCGTAAATACTGTCATAACCCGGCCAACCAGAGACCCGCTTTTGCAGCGTAGTTGCTGGTATAAAAATCGTCGTGTATTGATTGCTGATAGCGTCGCCGGAAATGATACCAATGATGGTATAACTCTCCTGAGTTTCTCCCAGACGGATCGAGCTGCCAATCGAATTAGCCTCGATATCTCCGAACAACTCCATATTTATGCCCCGCCCGATGATCGCAACCCGCTCCAGCCGGCGGCTGTCTTCATCTGTGAAATAACGCCCGCCAATCAATTGCATCCCGTAAATATCGAAGTAATCATTGGTTACACCCATCATCGTGAAGCCCTTGGACTCAGTCTGAGTGGCAACTTCTGTCCAGTAGTAGCAAACCCCAGCGACTTTTTCGTACTCCGGCACACCTGCCATCAAAGCTTCCAGGTCGTCTTCCATCATAGTTGTACCGGGGTAGATCATCAGCATCCGAGCCTGCGAAAAGCCCAGTTCACCGACCAGCATATTGCGGATACCGGCAATCAATGAGGTCATGGCAATCACACTGGAGATACCAATGACGATGCCCAGGATCGTCAGAATCGAACGCCCCTTGTTCGCAGTCAGAGAAATCCAAGTCTCATGTAGCAGATCCCGGATACCCATCAGTTGTCCGCCTCATACGGCCTTGCTGCTGTCAAGGACTTTTCTATGGGGAGAAACCCGGGTTTCTCCCGACTGACTAACAACCCATCACGCAAGTACAAGATGCGGTCGGCGTGATTCGCTACATCCTCATCATGAGTGATCAGGATAATAGTACGTTTCTGGCTGCGTAGAACTTTTAATGTCTCAAGCACCATCTCACCTGTCTGACTGTCCAGATTACCGGTTGGCTCATCAGCCAGGATCATCTCCGGGTTGTTGACCAGCGCTCGGGCGATGGCAACTCTTTGCATTTGGCCACCAGAGATTTCGTTGCTTTTGTGTTCGTAGTAGCGTTCTTCCAGGCCAACAGCACGCAGGGCTGTGCGGGCGCGTTTATCCCGCTCGGCATGCGGACAGGCCGTGTAGACCAAGGGAAGCATGACGTTGCGCAGCACAGTTGCGCGCGGCAGCAGGTTGAAGTTCTGAAAGACAAAACCGATGTTTGTAGCCCGCAGATCAGCCAACTGATTATCACTGAGAGTTGCGATGTCAGTGCCAGCGAAGATGTACTGTCCAAAGGTAGGGCGGTCCAGACAACCTAGGATATTCATCAAAGTTGACTTACCGGATCCAGAGGGACCCATAATAGCCACGAATTCCGAGCGGTCCACCGCAAAGCTGATCCCACGCAAGGCAGGAACGGCTCCGGCTTGAGTCTCATAGATACGATGCAGGTTATTGACTTCGATTACTCTGTCCACTGGCTTGCCTTTTTATCTTTTTGCTTGGCTAGTATTTTTCGATAGTTACACTACCAGGGCTGGAACCTCTTATACCATTGCCTGACAAACCTAGCAAAACCTCGTCACCATCACGGATATCGCCTTCGATAACCGCCAGAGAATTTGAGCTGACAATTACTTTGACGTCGACCGGTCTGGTGTTGCCGTCTTTATCCAAGACCAGAACGTAGGTTGAATCGAGTGTGGACTGAATCGCCATCGAATTGACCAGTAATACATTGTTCATGCGCAAGGTAATGACGTCGGCGCTGGCAGACATCCCAATCTTCAGACGAGGGTCGGGGTTGGTGATCAGTAGATCAACCGAATAATAGACCAGGCCACTACTTGGCCCATAGTAGAAGTATTCATCAGTACCCGTAGTCGAAGCAACTCGTAATACTTCTGCCTTCGTCATATAGTCGGGCAAGGCATCAACATAAACCGTAGCACTCATACCTGGCTTTATTTCCAAGATATCTATCTCGTTGACAGAGATACTCATCCTCATCTGTGAGATGTCTGCGATCTGCATCGGTAATTGCCCAGTCGTAGCCAGAGTTGAAAGCTTGGTGCCTCGTTCCAGATTCATGACTACTACCTGTCCTGAGATTGGAGCATAGACGTGACGCTTCTCAGCTAATGCGATTGCCTCTTGGAGCATTTGCTCAGCATCGCTGACACTCATCTGAGCACTCTCTAAAGATAATTTGGCACCATCAAGGCTGGAGATGGAGGCCCGGTACTGAGCGTATACCATGTCGACATCTGCTTGAGTTGGAGCAAACTCCAACAGTGGGTCATCGGGCGCTAACTGCTTGGAATCATCCAAGGCCTTTTTGATGTTTACGTAGTCACTCCAAGCCTTGTCGGCTGCTGTACCGGCTTCATTACGAGCTGTCTGAGCACCGCGTAATGCCAGATTGGCATTGTCGACACCACGTTGAGCTTGTGTTATTGCCTTGTCCAGATCAGGATTTTCCAACGAAAAAAGCAATTGCCCTTCTTCAACGCTGTCGCCTTCAGAAACAAATAACTCGACAACGGTACCATCGACCTCTGGTGATATTGTTACATGTTCAAAGGGCATCAGTTTACCAGTCGCCCGGATCGAGCTGACAAAATCGTCCCGGAAAACAAAATCCGTCGATTGACTGACCGTCTGCTCTGG
>JAITUO010000079.1 GCA_031286245.1 Coriobacteriales bacterium | reverse complement strand
ACACTCTTGCCGGCTTCTGAGACAACAGCCGCACAGGTGACACCGGTAGCACCGCCGCCGACCACCAGCACATCACATTCACGATCCCATCTGATCGAACTGGCCAGCGGTAAGTCTCCTTGGTCATCGCTACAGCCAACCAAACCACTAACAGACGCGACACCAGCCGCGGCACCAATTATCGCGGTGCTTTTTAGAAAATCCCTGCGTGTAAGCCCTTTCATGTCATTCCCCTCTCTAAAACCAGTCTGAGTGAATCAGCCAGTTAAATGCAATTCAATGGCTCAGTTGTCCGTATGATCCGGCAATATCGTCACAAACGTTGCCATTAAGAGGATACTGCCAGAATGAATATCGGATCCATTACTATTATAGAAGATTATATTTGTGGGGATAAGCCCGGGCATCGTCTACTAGACAATCAACATTGCATCGCCATAACTGAAGAACCGGTAACCGGCATGCACAGCTTCTGCATAAGCTGCCAACACTTTTTCACGCTGATAGAAGGCTGATACCAGCATCAACAGGGTTGATTTTGGTAGATGGAAATTTGTGATCAAAGCATTGGTCGCCTGAAATGAATAACCTGGGTAGATATAGATATCGGTCGATTGCCAACCGGGCTTGATCAACCGCAGGCTATTTTCATTTGTGTCAGGCTGATCAGGATTGTATGTCCAGCGAGCTGCATACCTATTACCAGACTGATCCGGCGTTCTCACAGCACTTTCCAGAGCTCGTACAGAAGTTGTTCCCACACAGATGATCCGCCGACCGCTCGTGCGGGCCGCATTCAATAGACCTGCAGTCTGTTCTGTGATATGAAACCACTCGGAATGCATTTTGTGTTCTTCAACCTGATCAGTTTGTACCGGCCGGAAAGTATCGATGCCAACATGCAAAGTAATCCAAGCCAGCGTAACTCCCTTCGCTTTGCAGGCTTCAATCAATTCTGGTGTGAAATGCAAACCGGCAGTCGGAGCTGCCACCGACCCTGGGGTAGCAGCATAAACAGTCTGGTATCGATGATCGTCACTGGGCTGGGCAGACCGCCGAATATATGGTGGTAGCGGAGTTGTACCATTTTCATAAATTGCCCTGATAATACTACCGTCTGCCCGTAATCGGAGCTCTACACTACCGTCTTGATGTTTTATCAGGAGCTCGGCTGTCAATTGGTGCTCAAACTCGATCACCGAGCCAACTCGCAGCCGACGGCTCGGTCGTACCAAAGCCAGCCAGTCTTCTGTGTCGACATCATATGCATCAACCAGGTTGGATTTGGAAGAAAAAAGAGGTTGAGCTAGCATCACCTCGATAGCAGCTCCACCACCCTGACGATGACCAAACAAGCGAGCAGGTATCACTCGGGAATCGTTGAAGACCAATACATCGTTGGGTGTCAGATATTCAGGCAGGTCGTAGAACCACCGATGGCTGAGCTGGCCGCTTGCTTTCTCAATAACCATCAGACGGGACTCGTCACGCCTTGCCAGGGGCTCCTGAGCAATCAGTTCCGGTGGCAGGTCATAGTCGAAAAGTGTGATATCTGTCATCTTGTCTTCCTATTGTACAGATTGGTTAACCACACCAGCTAGATCGAAAGCCGGGATGAAATCCGCTGAACTGCTCCCCTCTTCCTGCATGAAGCTATCAGTAATGCCCAGCCCCAAAACATGGTCGATCAGCAGATCGTAATCCCAGGCAGACACTTGACCGGCCAGCTCCGGATATCGTTCGGTAATCCCAGCCGGAGGTGTGTACTGACTGAGCAGGGAATAGCAGACCGAGTTACCGACCAGTGAGAATACCTGATCGACACAGGCAATAGTATCGGAAAGCAGGCCGGGCAGCAGTAAGAAACGTACCAGTACCCCACTTGTCATCAAGCCAGAGGAATCCAGGGTGTATGGCCCACTCTGCTGAACGGCTGCCAATAAGGCGGCTGCTGCGACTGACGGGTAGTCAGAAGCTTGAGAGTAGCGCTCCGCCAAAGCCGCAGAACAGTAGCGGAAATCCATCAACCAGGCATCGACCGTATCTGCCAGGCGCATGATGGTTTCGACATTCTCATATCCGGAACTGTTCCAGATAACCGGTATCTTCAAACCCATAGAGCGGGCTACCTGAACAGCTTCCATCACCTCGAGGCTGTACTGAGTCGCAGTAACCAGGTTGATATTATGAGCACCCTGGCCCGCCAGTTCTAAAAAAGCCCGAGCGAGTCGTTGAGTAGAAATCTCAGTCCCGTATCCATCAAGCGAAATCTGATAGTTCTGACAGTAGACACAGCGTAGACCGCAGTTCGAAAAAAACACGGTGCCAGACCCCTGGCAACCAGATATCGGTGGCTCCTCCCAATGGTGCAAAGCCACTCGGGCAACCCGTAGCCGGTCTGTAGCTCCACAAAAGCCCCGCTCACCAGATATACGCGCGGCTTGGCAACGTCGAGGACAGAGGGTGCAAGTAGCAGGTGCAAGCGAATCGTTCAGTAGTTCCTCCCAGCAGCACATCTGCTGCTCAGCAAGCTTTAAAGTACAGCGCCCTTGATGATTTCTATAAACTCGTTCAAAGGCTGTGCACCTAAATCACCAGCCACTCGCTCGCGTACTCCAACACTATGGCTATCAGCTTCACGATCACCGACGACCAGCATATAGGGAACCTTGGCCAGTTGAGCCTTGGCGATCTTTGCCCGCATCGGTTCATTTTGGTCATACAACTCAGCACGCCCACCAATAGCGGTTATCTCGTCAATGACTTTTTCAGCATAATCAATATGACGATCTGCGATCGGTATTACTGCGACTTGGACTGGTGCCAACCAAAGCGGCAGGGCGCCGGCATAGTGCTCAATCAAGATCCCTAAGAAGCGCTCAATTGATCCGAAAATCGCCCGGTGTAGCATCCAAGGTTGAGCCTCACTGTTGTCAGCAGTCCGATAGGTCAAATTGAAACGTTCGGGGAAGTTGAAATCGACTTGGATAGTTGAACACTGCCAGGTTCGGCCGATAGCGTCCTTGACTTTGATGTCTATCTTCGGGCCGTAAAAAGCACCGTCGCCTTCGTTGATGTCGTATACCAGACCATGCAAACGACAGGCTTCCATCAGGTACTCGGTGGCATTTTCCCATTTGCTGTCATCACCGATCGATTTTTCTGGTCGCGTTGAGATTTCTGCATGATAAGTGAAGCCGAAAGTCGACATGATGTGATCAACCAGATCGAGCATGCCCAAAACCTCACTGACAACCTGCTCCTGCATGCAGAAGACATGGGCATCGTCCTGAGTGAAGCCTCGGGCCCGTAGCAGTCCATGTACTACACCGCTCATCTCATGGCGATAAACCGTGCCGAACTCGAAATAACGCAGTGGCAAATCACGATAGGAGCGCAACTCATTATCATATAGCAAGACATGACCAGGGCAATTCATCGGTTTGACAGCATACTCCGAGAGTTTGCTGCGATCTTTGGCCTCGCTCTCATCAATCTCGAAGAAGTACATATTGTCATGGTAGAAATCGTAGTGACCGCTGATTTTCCAGATATCAGCGTTGTAGATATGAGGGGTGATCGCCTCCATGTAACCGCGCCGGTATAAATCTCGCCGCAGCCATTCCTGCATGGTGCGGATAATCCGAGCACCAGCCGGTAGATAGAGCGGCAGGCCAACCCCCGCCCGCTCGTCCATCATATAGATGCCAAGTTCGCGGCCCAGTTTACGATGGTCGCGCTTCTCGGCTTCTTCGATCCGTAACAGGTAGTCCTTTAATTCGTCAGCCGAAAACCAGGCAGTGCCGTAAAGCCGCTGCAGCATCTCCCGGTCAGAGTCGCCGCGCCAATAAGCACCAGCCAGCTTGGTCAGCTTAAACGCAACAATTGATGAGCTGTCTGGCAGGTGTGGGCCGCGGCATAAGTCGACGAAATCTCCCAGCCGATAAACTGTAATGACCTCGTCAGCAGGTAAGTCTTCAATCAACTCCAACTTGAGGTGCTGGTCGTTAAAGATCTCACGGGCTTCAGCAGCAGTCACAACTGAGCGTTGAAAAGCAGTTCCATCAGCAATGATTTCTGCCATCCTGGCTTCGATTGCTGAAAAGTCATCAGTGGAGAGTTGGCGTGGTGCTGCAACATCGTAATAAAAGCCATCCTCAATGTCTGGACCGATACCAAACTGGGTACCGGGAAACAGCGACTGAACAGCGGCTGCCATGACATGGGCAGCCGAGTGCCGCATGTGTTCCAGGGCATCAGCTGACTTGGCTGTGAGGATCTCGACACTGTCTCCCTCCGACAAGGGATGACCGAGACCGACTATCCTGCCATTAACACGAGCCAGTAAAGCAGCCTTTGCTAACCCGGGGCCGATTTGGCCAGCCAAGTCAAAAGAGTTGGCAGACGCATCAAGCTCAATAACTGAGCCGTCAGGTAAATGGATATCCATGGTTGTGCTTCTTTCTGGTGAAATGCTAATTAGCTCAGCACATTGAGGCAAACAGCCTGCTCTGCCTAAGCCTAAGGTCTATCTTGTCGGAGTGCAGCAATAAGGACAAGCCCGCCATTCCGGGTTTAAGGCGCGTCCACAAGATTTGCACTCATTACGCAGCTGAGTTGCGCACTGCGGGCACATCAGGTATTCACGTTCTACCGGATAGCCGCAGTTTGCACATTCTCCATACTGTAGTAGTTGGCGTTGCTTCAAAGTGAAGTCCAGGTCCTGTTCATCACGATCTGATAAAAGCATCGGTGGACGCAACATTG
>JAITUO010000028.1 GCA_031286245.1 Coriobacteriales bacterium | reverse complement strand
TATGACTTCTGCGATACCGGTATGGTGACTCCGCTGGCCAAGATGTATACCTTGGGCTGCGGCTTCATTCCTTCGGCCAACCATGCCGGAGGACTGCGCTTTCACGGCATGAGCCCGATTCTGTCCCAGCTGTATCATGACGGGTATTTGGATGAGGCTAGAGCTGTGGAGCAGAACGCGGTCTTTGAGGCTGCTATCCAGTTTGCTCGCAGTGAGGGAACTCTGCCAGCACCGGAGAGCTCACATGCCATCCGTGTGGCAATCGATGAGGCTATAAAATGCCGGGAGACTGGCGAAGAGAAGGTCATTCTGTTCGGCTGCACTGGTAATGGTTACTTTGATCTGTTGGCTTTCCAGCAGTATCTCGATGGCTCTTTGACCGACTACATTCCGACGGATGAGGACCTGGCACGTGGTTTTGCAACGATCCCCAGTCTGCCGGGAATCCAGTAGGAGAATACAGTAACAAGCGTCTGGCTTTTTGAGGAGAAAAGCATTGCTGACGGGGTTGTCAATAGAGGCAGCCCCGTCTGTCTGCAGAGATTGCTATGTTGTCAGTAAAGGCTGCTCCGTCTAGTCAAGGCATAGAATCAGGTACAATCAGCCAGTTTTTAGCCAAATGCAACCAATAGTTGCTGAAAATTCCAACTGGAATAGCTGGTAGCAACCGCAACGCAACCTTAGTCTGAATGTCGTAAGATGATCTAAAGCAGCTAAGGAGGAACAAATGAACGTCGAGATTGCCGAGCGTCTGGCGAAAAGACGCAGGGAGGCAGGTTATTCTCAGGAAGTGCTGGCTGAGAAGTTGGGAGTCACACGACAGGCAGTGTCTAAATGGGAACGCTCGGAATCCTCACCAGATACAGACAACTTGATTGCACTGGCTAGATTGTATAAAGTCTCGTTGGATGAGTTGTTAAACATCGACCCATCCCTGGAAGATGATATGGCCTTTGAGACCGCTGACCGAGCACAGGAATACGCTACTGATTATGAGCCGACTGGGCAACAAACCTACAGTGGCCAAGCGGTTGGCTTTGATGACCCGTCCGGATTTGAGATAAATGACGACGAAAACTATGTACACATCAACTGGCGTGATGGCGTGCACGTCAAGGATAAAAAGACTGGCGAAGAGGTACATGTCGGATGGCATGGTATCGACATCAAAGACAACAATAGCAAACACAATTGGGCAGATGACCTGGAATACTGGTTGGAAGAGGACTCCAGTAAGTTTGACGACAAAGGTTATGGAGTGTTCATTAATGGCCGAAGACTGAGGCGTAGACAACATGGAATCTGGTACAAATTCCCCTTTCCACTGATTGCTGTGTTGGCCTATTTATTGCTGGGTTTCTTTGGGCCTGCCCTATTGATGCCAGTTGGTGCGATATCACCCTGGGGTTATGGTCTATTCGTAATAGCTGCGATTCCGCTATATTACATGGTGGTCGAAGCAATTGTCTGCCGAAGACCGCTTCGCTTTCTGCAGGGGCTTTATCCTTTGGCTTGTGTAGTGTTTTTCTTATGGATGTGGATTATGTTGGGTGTTCCTCATCCAACTTGGATAGTGTTCTTGACCATACCAATTATCGAATGGTTCTTTGAAGTCGTGATCCGTCAACGGCGGAAAGCTAAAGCAGTCACTGTTACTGATGTTTCGACTCCGATAGATACATCTGGGTTGACCGATGGTTCGGATTAAACAAGAGCTGTAGAAACCTATTAATATGGACGGTAGGCCAACTGGCAGACCTACCGCCCATACCTACTAGATTTAGAGTCGTACTCCTACTACCCACCGAATTCCATTAGTACTTGCCGTACTCCTTGACTGTTTCGTAGCAAGCTTCAACGTTTTCGGGGCTGTAATTATACAGTCCTCCATCAAAATCAAAGATATAACCTCCACCGGGCATACAGATATCCAAGAGCTTCTTGACTTCTTCGGCAACCTGCTCCTTTGTGGCATAGTAGAGCATGTGTGCAGGGAAGTTACCCGACAGACAGGCAATATCGCCGAGTTCTTTCTTGGCTGTAGCCATATCGACGCCCTCGAAATGTACAACACAACCGGGAGGCAGTTGCCGTAAGAACTTCAGCCTGGAGTAGTACGGGCCTTCGGTGTAGACATAAGGCACCATGCCGACATCCAGCGCCGTCTCTACTAAAGACAACAAGTATGGCCAGTAGAACTCAGCATAATGCTCATCACTCATGAAACCGTCCATCGCCTTATGCATCGGGATGAACAGCAGACGGTTCGGTACTGCACCACCCCGGATTGCTCCACGGGCGATCCGGACATGTTCATCCAGATATGACTTGACAGCCGCAGGATTGTCATACAGGTCATAACCGGCTCCCATGGTACCCCTGATGAAGTCACTATACGAATCAAAGCTGACCAGCGACATACCAGCCGACATCAAAGGATAACCGAGCTCCTCGATCTCAGCAGCCAGCATTCCAGCTTGTCTGCCATACTCCATCACCATTTCACCCAGCTCAGCCAACTCAGCAAACATCGCCTTGAACTCCGGTTGGGCACAGGCAATCGCCAAGGCATTGATTCCCGGGCCGGGATACATCAGCGAATCAGCATTCAACTGCGCAAACGGCGCCAAGATACGGCTATGCCGTGGCAGAATCTTGTTCAGCAAAGCTCCTGTGCGATCTGTCAAAAGCAAGCCGACTTCATCGTCCTCTAAAAGGGGGAACTCGATGAATTGGTGAATCGAATTGGCATCGATATAGCCTTCTGGCATACCCGCCCAATAATAGACTGAAGACTTGGATTTCTCTAGAATTGGGCCCTGACCTTCCTGGGCAGCTCCAATGGTATGGCCGGAGTCGATATCAAAGTCGATGTGGTACTTCTTGATCGCTGACTTGGCCTTCTCTAAATCATAAAGAATCTCAGCCATCGAATATCCACAATAGTGGTACGGAAAAGTATTAGTGCCCGGCTCAAGAATCGGTACCCGATCAGGCTCTTTGAGGGCGATTGCATCTAAGAAACGCTTCTCCCTTTGCTGATAGCCTTCCCTATTACTGTCAGACATCGTGTTACCTCCTTCACATTGGTGTATTACAGCAAGATATATACCAGGTGGAGAAGATCAGCTCTGGGCTAGGATTGAGATAACAAAGCTTCGATCGGATAAGCCTCTTCTCGCCTGACTCCCTTCAAAAAGGATTATACAGGAGAAACCACCACTAGATTTTGCTAATGTATTGACACCAGCAAACAGCACAATCGCCGACAAACAGGCTTGGATCATGTTAAAAAAACATGTGATTCAGCCTTACAGAGTTCTGTAATCTGCTTTTAAAGACTATCAAATATACAACTATAATGATCACATATAAGATAACTCTTAAGCTATACAAAAATATGGGAAACTTCGGAAAAAAATAAGAAATAGGGTATTGCACTATTTCTCTCAATAGTTTAGAGTTCAGACTTGTCCAAGAAAGGTTATATAGCTGATCACAGAAGCAATATAAGCTCAGAGGAAAAAAGAGGGAAAGGGAAAACAGATGTATACTCACAGGGAAAGCCACATCAAAGAACTCTATATCTTGATACACAGAGCAAGGCGTTTGCTGGCAATAGCCTTAGTCATTGCCTTGACCATGCAGTTGACCTTAGCCAGTGCCTGGGCAACGCCAGCCGTAGAGCCAGTCAGTCCTGGCGATGTATCCGGCCTGGCCACTGGTCTGATAGATAACCTCTTGAACAACTTAACTGACAGTCTGCCTGGAGCCATCCAAGACAACGTAGAGGACGCCGGTGTAGGCGTGACGTCTGACAGTGCTGAAGCCTAT
>JAITUO010000008.1 GCA_031286245.1 Coriobacteriales bacterium | reverse complement strand
ATCCCTACCGTCGTTACGACAATGCCAAAAAGCAGGTCAGAGGAGGATCCGATTGAGAAAAGCAGCAAGGGCACCGATTGACGAGAGTATTGAAGAACCGATCAAGCTGACTGATTCCGACGTCATTGTTGTTGGAGCTGGATTTGCCGGTGCGACTATCGCCCGCGAGCTGGCTGAGCGCGGCGGACAAAAGGTCAGTATCATCGAACGCCGCTCACATATCGGTGGAAACGCTTATGACTGCCTGGACGACCGGGGCGTCTTGATACATGCTTATGGGCCACATATCTATCATACCAACTCCGAGCGCGTCCATGAATTCCTCTCGCGGTTCACCGAGTGGAACGGCTATAACCACAAGGTCTTAGCTGATATCCATGACAAGCTGGTGCCGGTACCCTTCAATCTGAATTCGATCCAGGCTTGTTTTCCGCCCGAGTTGGCTAAGGCTTACCGGCAAGCTCTGTTAGCCGCATTCCCGCTGGGCAGCAAGGTTGGCATTCTTGAGCTTATGGAGAAGCCCGAGCCCCTGCTGCGCGAGTTGGCCACATATGTCTACGAGAATGTCTTTTTACATTACACGATGAAGCAGTGGGGGCTTAAACCTGATGCCATTGATCCCGCAGTGACCGCTCGTGTACCGGTGCTGGTTGATTATGACGACCGCTATTTCCAGGACACCTACCAGGGACTACCTACGGCTGGTTACACCCCTTTATTCGAAGCTATGCTGGACCACCCTGGAATCAGTGTTCATAAAGATGTCGATGCCCGTGAAGTACTGTCACTGGACAACGAAGCCGATTTCTGGGGTCACGAATGGGTTAATGAAATATTTGTCAACAACAGGCCTTATGATGGCCGGATTATCTATACCGGTGCTCTTGACGAACTCTGTGGCTGGTATTATGGCTTGTTGCCTTATCGTTCCCTGGACTTCAGCTACCGGCAATACAATCAGAAACATGTCCAGCCGGTCGGCACGATTAACTACACCGTCAGCCAGGACTATACTCGGACAACCGAATATAGCTGGCTGACCTGCCAGGATATCGATGTCACCACTGTTGCTGAAGAATACCCACGGGCGTTCAATGACCCGGCCAGCCAGATTCCTTACTACCCGGTGATCGCCCATGACAATCAGTTGGCCTACCAGCGCTATCTGGACCTCTTCGCTGACTTGCCCAAGTTCCATCTCCTGGGCCGCTTGGCCGAGTATCGGTATTACAATATGGACCAAATTGTTGAGCGGGCCCTACTGCTGGCCGATCAGCTACTGGGCTGAAGCTTTATGTTTCACAATGGGGAGAAAACCATGGGTCGCACACCGCTGATCAGCTTTGTCATACCTTGCTACAACGTCGCAGAATATCTGGAGCGCGCGATTCAAAGCATCTTGTCGGCTGTCGAAGACTTAAGCTTGATCGAAGTGCTGCTGGTCGATGATGGATCAACTATGGACAACACAGCACAGTTGGTAGATCACTGGCAAGCCCGATATCCAGGTCTCATTTATGCAACCCACCAGGTAAATGGCGGCCATGGTGAGGCTGTCAATACTGGCCTCTCCCTGGCCAGAGGTGTTTATTTCAAAGTACTCGACGCTGATGACTGGTTTGACAGCGAAGCCTTGACCAAGCTGGTTAGCCGGATCAGCGAATTGGTGGCTACAGGTTGCCTACCAGACCTGGTGATCACTAACTATGTCTATGACAAATCCGAGGAAAACATCCAGAAACTGATCCATTTCCGCAGGGTGTTGCCGGAAAACAGGCTGTTTACCTGGGAGGATGTCGGCCGGTTTGCTCCCCAGCAAAACCTGCTGATGCATACAGCGGTATATCGTACCGCTGTATTACACGATATAGAACTGAAACTGCCAGCACATACCTTTTATGTGGATAATATCTTTGTCTACCTGCCCTTGCCAGCAGTCCAGACCCTTTACTATCTAGATTTGGATTTGTATCACTATTATATTGGCCGGACTGGTCAATCGGTGCAAGAAGCCACAATGATCAATCGAATCGATCAACAATTGCGCATCACACAGATCATGATCGATGCTTTTCAATTGCAGTCAATCCAGCCCCAGCGTTTGCGGGATTATATGTCACAGTACCTGCTGATGATGATGACCATCTGTTCGGTTTTTCTGCGACTGTCGGATCTGCCGGACCGGGAAGTCAAGCGCAAGGCTATCTGGCAGTATCTGAAAGATGCAGATTTGCCAACTTACATGCGTTTGCGTGGTAGCGTACTTGGAATGGTTGCCAACCTGCCTGGCAGCTGGGGAGAGCGAATCGCAACCATCGGTTACCGTATCAGCCAGAGGCTGTATTCCTTTAATTGAAATACTATCAACCGGTTTTATTTACTCATCAGATCGCGGCTGGCTGGTAGGCCGTAGGCTCCTTCCGCATCCACCGCGGCATTGATGATGGCTGCTTCCATGACCCGGGCAGCCAAGATGCCGACCAAGTCTGGACTGGCCTGGACTTCTTTCGAGCTCATCACGAAAACCGTATCACCATCGTTTGCGGTATGCACCGGTTCGATAGCACGGGCATATCCATCGTGTGCCATACTGGCCACCCGCGTAGCCTGAGCCTTGTTCATGCTGGCGTTAGTCAATACAACACTGATGGTGGTGTTGGCACGGGCAGCCGAGGTATCTGGATTGTCAGCACGAGCAGCCGAAGATGTCACCTCCTGGCCCTCAGGCAGCAGTGGGTTCTCTTTTTCTGGCATCTCGGCGATGGCTTGTGTGAACAGGGCCTGGTAGGGGTCAAGGATCGATAAAGGACGCTCTGGATCACGGACTCCTGCAACCATTCGTCCGCGATGGCCAGAGTAGATATTGCCAATTGCATTGACAACTACGATTGCACAGACCACCAGGTCACCTACACTTAGAGAGGCAGCACCGAGCCCAGCCTTCATCGCCAGCTCAAGACCCAGCATCTTGCCGACTGTGGCACCGGTACCGGCACCGACATTGCCAGTAAATATCCGATGTCCGGCAGCTGCACAGGCCTGATAGCCCCACTCAGCGTTCGGTCGGACTGTCGGGTCACCGACCGGTAAGTCAAAGATACAGGCACTGACAACGATTGGGATACACTGGCCGGCAAATTTAATGCCGATACCGTTTTTCTCCAGCCAGTCCATCACTCCAGAGGCAGCATCCAGCCCGAATGCACTGCCACCACTGAGCAAGACAGCATGGATTGCCTCCACCATATTGACGGGATCCAGCAAGTCT
>JAITUO010000151.1 GCA_031286245.1 Coriobacteriales bacterium | reverse complement strand
TGCCGGTTCCTCGATTAATTGCTCTATACCCTTCTTTCGTGGTTTTATGCAAAAAAGGCGCAGGCCAGGGCCAAAAGCAAAGCTCTTAGCTACCATTCTCGCAGGGGGGTTCGAATGGCTCACAAGCACCTCTCAACTTGTGCCTAGCCTGCATGACACTAGTAGTTTACAACACATTTCCACTGGTAGATAGCTATATTTTTCACCGTTTACCCGGGTAAACGTCAGAAAAATTCATTAATTTAGTTTTCTTTGTAGGCTTTGCCCTCTGTTCTTACCTACTGTCAGATACCTGTTTGTGGCTCGATTTGCCTTACTATTGTGTTCTAATTTTATGCATTACTCGACTAATAGGAATAGAGTGTATCAGCACTCGATGTAACTGTAATCAGATTGCAATTGCATCAGTGATTGTCTTGGTGACTCTTACTGATAACAGTATAAAACCAGCAGAAACCATTTTAAAAAAAGCGTTTGTTTTACCTATCAACCTCTCGACATTTTAAATCCTTGTTATCCCGACATTGCCATGAAGGAGAGTATCAGGATCAGTGCCAGTAATACGGACATCAATCTTTCTGTAATTCTCATGTTTACCCTTTCCCTGGTACCTTTACTCAATTGATAAAAGTCTAAAACAGACCAGGTGGCCAGATAGTCAAAAATACTTCCGTTCACCCGGATGAGAGGTAAAGCGGCAAATACTCCCTCACCAGCACCTTGCCCCCCTTCTCAATACAGCTGTTCAACGTTTTGGCCTATTTACTACCCTTCACTGACCCAATTTGTCGATCCTGTAGGAATATCTCTGAACTGATGATAAACTTGCACAATTCATTATTAGCTGGTTTTTGAGAAAGGTGGAATCAATGGCTGGCAAAAATATCAAAACAATGGATGGCAATACAGCAGCAGCGCATGTTTCTTATGCGTTTACTGATGTTGCGGCCATTTACCCGATCACACCTTCTTCGTCGATGGCGGAACAGGTCGACGAGTGGGCTGCTTACGGGCGAAAGAACCTATTTGGCCAGACGGTCAAGCTGGTTGAGATGCAGTCAGAGGCAGGAGCTGCTGGAACCGTGCATGGTTCGCTGGCGGTCGGAGCCTTGACGACTACCTACACGGCTTCACAGGGCCTCCTATTGATGATCCCGAACATGTACAAGATGGCTGGTGAATTGTTGCCTGCCGTCTTTCATGTCAGTGCCCGTACTGTAGCCACGCATGCTTTGTCGATATTCGGCGACCATTCCGATGTCATGGCAACCCGCCAGACTGGTTTTGCACTATTGGCTTCAGGATCAGTCCAGGAGGTCATGGACTTATCCGCAGTCGCTCATTTATCAGCGATCAAAGGCCGCGTACCATTCATGCACTTCTTCGACGGGTTCCGCACTTCAGCAGAGATTCAGAAAATCGAGACCATCGAGTACGATGAGTTAGCTGAGCTCTTGGACTGGCAAGCAGTAGCTGATTTCAAAGCCCGTTCAATGAGCCCGAATTCCGCTTTCATTCGCGGTACCGCACAAAACCCGGACATTTTCTTCCAGGCACGAGAAGCTTCCCAGCCCTTCTATGATGCCTTGCCAGGCATCGTCAGTGATTATATGGATAAAATCGGTGAGCTGACTGGGCGTCAGTACCATCTGTTCGACTACGTTGGTGCTCCGGATGCCGAAGATGTCATCGTCGCCATGGGCTCGGTCTGTGACACTATTGAGGAGACCATGGAAAACCTCCTGACAGACCGCAAGCTTGGTCTGGTCAAGGTCAGGCTCTACCGTCCATTTGTTGTTGAAGCTTTCCTGGCTGCTCTACCAGATACTGTCAAACGCATCTGTGTACTGGATCGGACTAAAGAGCCTGGTGCTCCTGGTGAGCCATTGTACCTGGATGTCCGCTCAGCCTTCTTCGATTTTGCTGATGCCCCGATGGTGATCGGTGGCCGCTATGGTCTTGGTTCAAAAGACACGACTCCCGGCCAAATCGTCGCCGTCTTCGACAACCTGGCAGCAGCGACACCTAAAGAGCATTTCACCGTTGGCATCAACGATGATGTCAGCATGAGTTCTCTGGACTATGACCCACGGCTTTCCGCAGAACCGGAAGGCACGATCATGTGTAAATTCTGGGGATTGGGATCGGACGGTACAGTCGGAGCCAATAAGACCGCCATCAAGATCATCGGTGATTACACCGACCAGTATGCCCAAGGTTATTTCGCCTACGACTCCAAAAAAAGCGGCGGAGTAACCATCAGCCACTTGCGTTTCGGCCACTCCCCCATCAAGTCACCTTATCTGATCACCCGAGCTGACTATGTAGCCTGTCACAACCAAAGCTATGTCCATCAATATGACTTGCTCAAAGACCTCAAAGATGGCGGTGCTTTCATGCTGAACGCCCGCTGGACGGTCGATGAATTGGAAGCCAACCTGCCGGCTTTGGTAAAGCGTCAACTGGTCGAGAAGCATGCCCGTTTCTATCTGATTGACGCTTATAAGATTGCCCGCGAGCTTGGCCTGGGTAACTACATCAATATGATTATGCAAGCGGCATTTTTCAAACTGGCGAATGTCATTCCGATCGAAGATGCCATCAAGTACCTACGTGAAGGAATAGATGCTGCCTACAGTCGTAAAGGCCAGGCAATCCTGGATATGAACTACGCTGCTGTCGATGCTGGTGTCAATGCCTTCATTGAAGTCGAGGTACCTGCTGCCTGGGCCGATGCTCAAGATGAGCCTACCAGTCGTGAAATACCGGCTTTCATCGAAGAAGTCCTGGTACCGATGAACCGTCAGGAAGGTGACTCACTACCGGTCTCGATCTTTGTTGATCGTGAGGATGGCCACTTCCCCAGTGGCACTTCAGCTTATGAAAAACGCGGGGTTGCTCAGAGCGTGCCCATCTGGGTACCCGAACACTGCACCCAATGCAACCAATGTGCTTTTGTTTGCCCGCATTCAGCTATCCGTCCGGCACTGCTGACCCCTGAAGAGGTAGCAGCTGCACCCGAAGGTTTTGTGACTATCGAAGCCAAGGGCAAAGGTATGGAAGGCTTTGCATATCGCATTCAAACATCCCCCCTCGATTGCATGGGATGCAGCAGTTGTGCTGAAGTCTGCCCGACCAAGGAGAAATCGCTGATCATGCCGGAGATCGGCTGGGACAAGGCCGAAGAAGCCAATTGGGAATACTTCACTACTCTACCCGTTCGCGATAAATTGGTCAGCAAGACCACAGTTAAGGGCTCACAATTTGCCAAACCTTACTTCGAATTC